>DMRV01000141.1 GCA_003456455.1 Flavobacteriales bacterium | reverse complement strand
TCTAACCAACTGAACTACCGGACCTTGGTAATTTATCGGGGTGCAAATGTAAATTAAAATGTCAAATGTGAAAGCACATTTAAAAAATTATTGTGGAACAATTTTATACTCGATTTTATCAATCCCATTGATGCGTATTCCAGTCATGTTTTGCATCACCTGAAAATAGTAGGTGCCAGCAGTTGTTAAATCGACTTCTTCAACATCAACGGTGAATGTTTTTTTACGCATTTCCAATGCAGAATGTTCGTTTACGCTAACCTCTTTGTTCAACATCAAAATACCTGCAGACGGGCTTATTACCTTCATTTCAAAGTAGAGTTTGTCATACTCGTAATTCTCATTCATTGTTAGTTTAAGGCGAAAGAGCTGTGGGACAGAATCTTTTATTCCAACGCGGAACAGAGGTGTTTGATCTGATTTCCAAACACCGCTCAAGAATGTGTTATTTCCTTGTTCATCTGGTTGAAAATCGGGGTTCCTAACTATTCTTAACGAACCTTCAATCCCATCTATTTCTGCTGTTTCTCCATTGCTCAAATGGATAATCGCAGTCAGCCTTTCTCCTTCATCTAGAAAAAGCTGCTTAACCACCTTATTAAAGCTCCCATCAACTCTAATGTTGTCGTTTAATGTGTCGCTGCCAATAATGTAGCTAACGCGAAGAAAAACTGGGCCTTTGTGCACATCGACAGCATTCACAAATAGTGACACATCTACATAGCACTTGAAATTGGCTGGGTAAACAGTTGTAATTGGCTCGCCCCTCGAGAGTTTAGTGAAGTCAACAGAATATGCGTTGAAAGCAAATAGGGTTAGCGCTAGGCCAAAGAAGAATTTCATTAATACAATTTTTTACGCTTTAGCAAATAGGGGAGGAGCACTTGATCAAATCCTTTAGAAATATCTGCCTGGACAAGGTCTATACCGTATTGGCCGCATTTCAGTTTCAAATCTTGCTCAAATTGTTTCATTGATTTCTGATAGGCTTCTCTAACCTCAAGAGGATTAAGCTTTAACTCTTCACCAGTTTCCATATCTACAAATCGGTACGGACGGTTTTCAAAATCGAAATCAAGCTCCTTTTTCTTGTCAGTTACATGAAAGAGGATTACTTCATGTCTGTTGTGCTTCAAATGCTGAAGAGCATTCCACAAATCATCTTGGCTTTTCTCCGAATTTTCTATCATATCGCTGAATAGAATTACCAGTGATCTACGTTTCAGCTGGTCGGCAATTTCGTGTAAAGCTTGAGCGCCAGAACTTCGTTTGGATTTATCTTTGGGAAGAGGCTTAAGTAGTTTGTCGAGCTCACCAAAAACGAGCTGAGAATGGGTGGTGGTCGATTTCGTATCCGTATGTATTTCTACACTATCCGAGAAAAGAGAAAGGCCAAAAGCATCTCTTTGCCTCTTTAAAAGATGAACCAGTGATGCGGCCGCATAAGTCGAAAACCCAATCTTGTTTACATCCAAATGCGAATCGTTTTCCTTGGTTGGAAAATACATCGATGAAGATGTGTCAATCACAATCTGACATCTCAAATTGGTCTCCTCTTCATAGCGCTTTACGAAAAGCTTTTCCGTTTTGGCGTATAGTTTCCAATCAATATGACGGGTTGGTTCTCCTGAGTTGTACAGTCTGTGTTCTGCAAATTCAACCGAAAAACCATGAAAAGGACTTTTGTGCAAGCCAGTAATGAATCCTTCTACCACTTGTTTGGCAATGAATTCGAGGTTACTGAATCGCTTTACGCGCTGACTATGTAATGAAATGCTGTTCATATAAAAAGGCACTGCCGTCCTGCTTCAAATATCGCAAAAGCGAACAAGCAAAGGACGGCAGTCCGTAAATGTTATTGTGTTTCGATTACATCAATGCGTCCAACTTCTCTGCGAAGGTTTGCTTTGGAGCTGCTCCAACCTGCTTATCTACAATCTCTCCGTTTTTGAAGAAAAGTAGCGTAGGGATGTTTCTGATGCCGAATTTGGCGGCAGTTTCAGGGTTGTTGTCCACGTCAACTTTACCAATCACGGCCTTGTCTCCATAATCGTTAGCAAGCTCTTCTACGATTGGCCCAACCATTCTACATGGTCCACACCATACCGCCCAGAAATCTACCAAAACTGGCTTGTCTGACTTCATTACTAGCTCTTCGAAATTTGCGTCTGTTAATTCTAATGCCATTATATCTTCTTGTTTATTGATTCGTATCTAGCATCGTCAAAAGTATAAAATCTACATGCTGATCCTATCGCTTTGCCGACAATCATTTAAGCTTCACTTCCAGCCCCAATTGATCCTGAATATCATAGATTAATTGTTGTTCTGGTTTAATCCTAAAGTTCTTGGAATGCATGTCTACCCAAGTCCCTTTTTTGTCAATAACCCTCAAATTAACCTTGCAGTTACCTGGATTGTCATTTAAAAACGTTTTCAATTCTGAAATGTTCTCTGGCTGAACTTCTTTCAATGGCATTGTGATGGTTATGCTGTTGGTTTTGTTTTCTAAAATATCGTTTAGTAATTCTACCGAATTGAGCTTGAATTCCTTTTCTGCTGGGACCTCATCTGCCTTGTTGCCTCCCCATCTCCGTTCTTTCCAAACACCTCTTATATATAGGAAGAACTCGACATCTAAATACTGACGGAACTTAGTATAATCCTCTCCGAAAAGTCGGAATTCCATTGAGCCGTGCTTGTCTTCAATTTCGAAGAATCCCCAAGGTTTATTCGTCTTGGTCATTCTATGTTGAACAGCAGTGATAATCCCCGCGAATTTGTATTCACCCGGATTTTTCTTGGCTTCTTCAGTTTCCAGAACTCCAAGGTGGATGTTGCAAAACCGCTTCATAACCAAGTCAAAATCGTTGAGTGGATGACCGGAAATGTAAACGCCAACTACTTCTTTTTCCGCTTTTAGCTCTTGAATGTTACCCCATTTTTCACATACGGGGACATGAGGTTCTGGAAGCTGAACGTCCGAAGCTTCTCCGAATAATGAAACCTGAGAACTGTTTTCAGCAGCTTGAAAACCAGCCCCAAACTTGATGGCTTTTTCTAGAAATGGTCCAGAACCATCATCATGAAAATATTGGGCGCGATGACTGTCTTCGAAAGAGTCAAATGCTCCAGAAATCGCCAAGCTTTCTAACGCTTTCTTGTTTGCGGCACGCAAGTCAATTCGCTTAGTTAAATCAAAGATTGAATTGAATTTCCCGCCTTCTTTCCTTTCGTTGATAATGGCTTCAACTGCTCCTTCGCCAACACCTTTAATTGCGCCAAGTCCAAAACGAACTTCGCCTTTATCGTTTACAGCAAACTTGAACTGACTTTCATTCACATCTGGTCCCAAGACCTGCATTCCCATTCGCCTACATTCATCCATAAAGAAGGTCACCTTCTTAATGTCGTTCATGTTATGCGTCATCACCGATGCCATGTATTCAGCAGGGTAATTCGCCTTCAGATATCCAGTTTGGAAAGCAACAACAGAGTAGCATGTTGAGTGGGACTTATTGAATGCGTATTCCGCAAACTCTTCCCAGTCGCTCCAAATTTTCTCCGCTATTTCTAAGTCGTGGCCGTTCTTTTCACAACCACCCAAGAATTTCGGTTTTAGCTTTGCAAGAAGGGCGAAAATCTTTTTACCCATCGCTTTACGAAGCACATCCGCTTCACCTTTAGTGAAGCCAGCAAGCTTTTGCGACAAACGCATTACTTGCTCCTGATAAACGGAAATACCGTAGGTCTCAGCGAGGTACTCCTCCATTTCTGGGAGGTCGTATGTTATCTCCTCTTCACCGTTTTTACGGGCAATAAAGTTTGGAATGTACTTCAGGGGCCCAGGGCGGTACAGGGCATTCATTGCAATTAAATCCGCAAACTTGTCTGGTTTGAGCGCACGTAAATGCTTCTGCATTCCTGCAGAC
>DMRV01000005.1 GCA_003456455.1 Flavobacteriales bacterium | reverse complement strand
ACAGGAGTTGCTCCTCCAGGTCTAGAACCTCCATTGCTAATTGGTCCATCAACTGGGTCAATTCGACTTTTGGAATAAAGACCGTTTTCATTAATGAAAAATGTGCCAGTTACAGTGTTGTCTACTAATAACTCATCTGTGCCATCCGCAGAAATATTGTACGTAATAGTGTAATTACCTGCTGCATATCCGTTTTCAGAATAATCAGGTAAAGCAAATAGCAAACTGTCCGCTGGGACAATCGTTACTGCTGTGGTTGAGGTTTCGTTATATACCTCAGTTCCATCTCGGTCAATTACTGTATTTACGATAACGTTTTCCGCTGTATCTGAACCGAAGTTGAATACCCAAGCGCTAATCGGAACGAAAAAGTCTGAACTGGTTTGGGCAAACGTACTTGGAATAGCACCACTGTTTGCAATACCTATGTTAGACCTAAATGCACCCACGTTATTAGCAAATACTCCATTTGGGTTGCCTAGGAAAACTTCTACTCCTCCAGCAATAATTGAGTCGCGTAATGCAGCTCCATCGGCATCACTAATAAAAACTACGGGAATATGAACGTCTTCGGCATTGTCACCGGCAAGCATTCCAATAAGAGCGCCTGGCTCATTGTTTACAATAACACATCCAACTGCTCCTGCTTCTTGCGCTTGGAATGCCTTCAGCGAAAAGTTGCAAATTCCACGGTAAATAAATGCGACTTTACCGGCTACTTGAGCGGTATTAATAACTGTGCCACAGGCAGCAGAATCACCAGCGGCAGTACCATCTACTGGGTCAGTATAGGAGCCATCATCAAATGCGAAGGCAGCTTCGGCAGTAACCGCTGTGGTATCTAAATCTGCTCCCCATTGGTCCGTAGTAAATGAGTCTGTAAAAGTGAGACTTCCGGCAAGATTTGTTGGTTCTTGTACCAGTACGAGGGTTTGAGCAAAAGCGCTCATTCCAATTACTGAAAGTCCAATGAAAGTCAGTGTAAAAAGTAAATTTTTCATCATATTTTGGGTTTGTTTTTAACGGAGCGTGAAGATAACGCTCAACTGACGAAAATCATAGCCGAAAGCTAAAGAAAGATCGTTCTTGACTAAAACTGACAGTTTTAGTCAAGTTAAAAATCCTCTGGTCCTACTTTTTGTAGTGTATCCACTACATACCCGCTCTCACATTTTAATGTTCGGGCGGGATGTTTTTTGAAAAAGGAGTAATTGTGAGTAGCTAGTAGAACGCTTGTGCCAGTTTTGGTAATGTCAATCATCAGTTGCAGAATGCCTTCTGATGTTTCTGGGTCGAGGTTTCCTGTTGGTTCATCCGCCAAAATAACTTCTGGATGATTGATAAGTGCACGCGCAACAGCAATCCGCTGCTGTTCTCCGCCTGAAAGCTGGTTTGGCATTTTTATTTTGGATTCTGGGGAAATGTTTACAAGGTTCAGAACCTCATCAACACGTTCGTCCATTTTCGCTTCGTCTTTCCAGCCAGTGGCTTCCATCACGAATTTTAAATTTTTCTCAACAGATCGGTCTGTCAATAATTGAAAATCTTGAAACACGATGCCTAGCTTTCTTCTAAGAAATGGAATCTCTTTTTGCTTTATTCCCGCAAGCGTATGCCCAGCTACGTAGCCTTCACCATCTCGTAATGGAAGTTCTGCGTAAAGTGTTCTTAGTAAGCTGCTTTTTCCTGTTCCAGTTCTGCCTATCAGGTAAATAAATTCTCCTTTGTCGATGGCGAATGAAACTTTGTTCAGCACAACATTCTCACGGATATAAACGGTTACGTCTGAAAGCTGAATAATATGTTCTTGATTTTCCATTACGTGGGGCTCAAAGTTAATATTCTGAGTAACTGACAAACGCTCAATTTTCGCCTTTATCTCTTAACACTTCCGCGTTGAAAAGTATTGAGTTCTGGAAAATAGCAGGGCTTTTATCAAGATAATTTAGCACGGATGACTTTGTCTATGTTGCAGCGGAAATATGTGGTTGTTGGAGGGCTTAGTCTTTCTATGTTACTAGTTGGGATTTCCGACATGTTAGCTCAACGTGTGGCTTCAGATACTGATCCGATTCGTGAGTATGCGGTTGCTTTGGAACTTTACCAAAAGCAAAAGTACGGTCAGGCGCAAGAGCGTTTTGCAAAAGCACTAGAGCATAAACGTTCTCTGCCAAGTATTCAGCAAGAAAACGCGGTTTATTACCAGGCGTCTTCCGCGTTAGAGTTATTTAATAAGGATGGCGAATCGTTGATGGAAACGTTTATGGAAACGTATCCGGAGCATCCGATGGTTAACATGGCCAATTTTCAATTGGGCCGCTATTACTTTACTAAGAAGCGGTACAAGTCAGTTTTAGATCAGTTGGAATTGGTAGATGAGTTGAAGTTGGAGCAGCAATATTTGGAGGAATACTACTTCAAAAAAGGCTATTCGCATTTTCAACAAGAAGAATACGACCAATCGAAAGAAGCCCTTTCGCATGTGTTAAACGGAGGGAAGAAGTATCGTTCTCCAGCTTTGTATTACAGTTCGTACATACTTTATAGAGAAGGGAAAAATGAGGCTGCTTTGGTTGGGTTTAAAGAACTTGAATCAGATAAACTATTCGGGAAAGTTGCTCCGTTCTACATCCTTCAGATTTATTACCGCCAAGGAAAGAATGAGGAAGTTCTGACTTACGGAAAGGCACTGCTTGAGAAAGATTACTCTGAAAGTAAAAGCGGTGAAATTCATCGAATACTTGGAGAGGCGCACTACAATTTGGAGCAGTATATGGAAGCTATTCCTGAAATGGAAATCGCTATTTCCGAGTTGGGCGGCAATCGAGATGATCGCTACAAATTGGCGTATGCCGCTTATCGCGGAGCGGATTACGAAAAGGCGTTGCAATACTTTCAGCAGGTAACGGATGAAGAAGACGAATTGACCCAACTGGCGTTTTATCATATGGGCGATTGCTACCTGAAAACGGATAGTAAAATGGAAGCGCGAGGAGCATTTCGTAATGCATCTAAGTATGCTTTCGATAAGGTGCTTCAGGAAGATGCATTGTTCAATTTTGCTAAGGCCGCATACGAACTTTCGTACGATCCTTACAATGAAGCTGTTCAGGCGTTTGAGGAATACATTGATAAGAATCCGAACAGCGAACGCGTTGATGAAGCTTATGAATTCCTACTTAAAGTGTATTTGACAACCAAGAATTACGAAGCGGCTATCAAGTCCATCGACAAGATGAAAAATGTGAATGATGGTTTGAGGGAAACCTATCAACGCATCTCTTATTTGCGCGGAACTGAGTTGTTCCATGATTTGCGGTTC
>DMRV01000451.1 GCA_003456455.1 Flavobacteriales bacterium | reverse complement strand
AAACCATAATTCAGAAGATGCTTGAGATTTCGCCATTGCTCCAAGTCCAGCTACCGATGAAGGCAACCATACAAGTTGTCCACCATTCAAGTTATCTGAAACTTGTACCCAAGGGTAAAAAGCAGCAGCATAAGATGAATTGAGATTTCTTGATTTCAAAGAACTTACAGCACTTGTAACCGAACCCAATGAGCTTGAATCTGTATCGTCTGTGTCTCTTTCCGCAATTGGAGTGTAATCGTTTTCTAGATCAATAATTGCCAAAGTATCTTTTCTTGCCTCAGCAACAGAAATAATCCTGTTTGTGATTAATGGTTTCTTAATTCCCGGCATAACAAGAAGATTTGCTGGAACAACTTCAGGGTCAAGAACAGAGTCTAATGCTTTGTTCATGGTGTATTGAAGATAGTTTGTAGCATCTGCCCTAGTTGTCCCGATCAGATCATCTCTCAAAGGCTCTTTCTCTGTAATGTCCCATCCTTCAAATCCGCCATGAATAGGCATCAAGAATTGACGAACATTTTTATCGAGAAGTGCTCCAAAAGAGTTCAAGACTGAATAAGAAGTGCTAGCATCGTAAGAAAGATCTGTATAAGTTACAGTGTTCGCTGCCGTGTCAATCACGATATCATCCAAAGTAAATGTGAATGAAAGCTCGAAGTCTGCACCTGGAGTGAATGAGTCTGCTCCAACAGGAAGCCTTCTTAGATAATCACAGTAATCTGGATCATGCGAAGTTGATGTTGAGCTAATCGCTGGACGAATTCCGTAGTAAGCACGATAAGGGTCAGCAGCTCCACCTTCGATTCCGTTTGCTCTCAAAGGAATTGATGGGAATTTGTATGATGCTGTGAAATTGATAGGTCCGTTTACGAACTCATCGGCGTCACCACCGGTTGAGGGAACGGAATCGTTTCCTTTAACAAATGCACCAGCAAAATCACTTCCGTCAACACCAGGGGTTAAAGATCCTATAACCTGTCTAGAGTTACCACCACCTTCTGAGATTTCAACATTGAAGAATGGACCAGAGCTTAGAGCAGTAACTGTTACTACACCAGCACCATCAGATACCGCTCTGTAGTTTCCTATAGTATTTAGTAATGCTGCAACGGCGTCTCCGTTCAATTGGTGTGTATTTGTTGTACTGATTTTGATTGTTGCTGCTTGGGCTGTAAACTCCGTAGGAGCAGTGCCGGTTCCATTTGCAAAGGTGATTACAAAGTTGCCTAGTGTTGGATGAGCGAAAACCAATGTATCCTCATTCGCCATAGCACCGGTGTTATAGGTGACTGTGCGAGTTGACTTTGTTCCAGTTCCAGCATCTACTGTACCGAAAGCATTAGCTCCGACTGAACCATAAGCAAGAGTAAACCCTTTAGGTCGAACAGGTCCTTTGAAACCAGCAGGAAGTAATCCTTGTCCACCACCATCTTTAATGAATTGCTTCATGTCAACATAAATGATGTCTGATTGGTTTTGGAAGTCTCCATAAGTTCTGTAGCGACGATCTGCATCGCTCCATTCTTGATATTGGTCTCCGATTCTCTTTGCGAGATAGTCAGGAGAAGATGGATTTAAGTTACATCCAACATATCGTTCTATTGTTTGGCCAGCCAAGTTCTTAACCGCTACAGTGAATGATCCAAAAGCATTGACTACTGGGTTAGCGGGTTCAGCGATTTGTTCAATAGCGATCATGTAATTCTTTTCGATTTCCTCTCCAACATGAAGAGACTTGAAGCGGAACATGTCTTGTTGTGTTTTTTCTTTTTGACACACAACATATCCAGAATAGGCTTCTTTTGCACCTTCTCTGTGATCTGACCAATCAGTCGATCCGCTAGCGAGAGGTAGAAGAACTCCATATACTTCACCAGTTGCGGCTGCCGTAAGGCTTGAAACTTCACGAGCGAATGATTCACCCAACCAGTAAGATTTTCTTTGAGTTGATTCAACTGTTGTCTCGTTAACCATTTGAGGGTTAGTGCTAAACACAGAACGAACATACTTTGAAGAATTTCTATCAAAGTTAAAAGTAAGGTTGTCTGTGAGTGTGTTCGCAGAGTCATAAATTGCTAATTTAAATTCACAATTTGATCCAATGCTTTTGATGAAAGTACCGGCTTCTTTTGTATTAGCAACACCAGTAGAAACTTTTGTTCCATCTAAGGTTATGTATCCTCTATTTGCATAAAATACAGCAGCAAGTGATCCTGTTCCCAGGTTAGTAGCACCAGATGCGACAAGAAATAGTCCATAAGCAGCACTATTGGTAGCAAAGGCATCCGTCATAGCGGAAGCACTAAGTTGCCATCCAGCATTTCCAAAACCAGAAGCTCCAGATTTTTCATCTCCAGCCAATCTAACCATTGTTACTGGTGACTCTTCAGATGCAAGCCATGCTTGTGCAGCATAAGAAGCATAAGTAGGTCCTGTCATGTTACCATCACGCCACATGTCGCCCTGTGCTCCGTTACCACCAGGAACTGGTAGTCCAAATACAGACACAAAGTCGTCAAGACTGCGGATTTTTACTGGCTTATTTGCCGGTCCTTTTCTAGTACGGCCAATGATAATTGGTCCTTCTGCATCGCGTTCAACACCGATGAAGCTTTGGTCAATCTCGCGGATTTCAATTCCGGGTGAAAGAAAATC
>DMRV01000230.1 GCA_003456455.1 Flavobacteriales bacterium | reverse complement strand
CCATTGTAGGTCGCCCGATTTTCTTATTCGTATACATTAAACTCCGTTTGTCCTTCAGAGGAACAATTGAGTTTTGTCATTCCGATTGTGCGAGGGGTCTCAGTTTGTTAACTAATTGAAAAAATCCCTTCCTCCGTCAGGGTTAAGACAATGTAGTAAACGGATGGAAGGGAAGCCGACTAAAAGACATTTAACGCAATCGATTTGTTGTAATTAGAACTGTGGCTTCTACATTAGCAATTCAATAAACAAACCTACTATGCTGCTTCATCCAAGTAAAACAGATTTCTCCCATTTAGACTCAGAGTCTCAAGAAATAATGCGTTTAACTATTTCCTTCTTTGAGAACAAAGGCAAGGAAAAACTAATGCATGACGACCGGCATTTTGTCTGGTATGCTGATTTTTTGGGGTTTGTGAAGGAGAACAAAATCTTCGCAAAACTGATGACGCCTGCTGGCTATGGAGCAGAAGGTTCGAGATGGGATACCTCTAGAATTGCAGCTTTTACTGAGGTATGTGGTTTTTACGGGCTGTGTTACTGGTACACGTACCAAGTTTCTTCTCTTGGGCTTGGGCCTATTTGGATGAGCGATAACGAAGAGATTAAGCGCAAAACAGCCACCCTTCTTGAAGAAGGAAACATTTTCGCCTTCGGTTTATCTGAAAAGGAGCACGGAGCCGACATCTATTCGAGTGGTGTGTACTTGACGCCAAACGAAGATGGAACGTACACAGCCAACGGTAGTAAGTACTACATAGGAAATGGAAATAAGGCGGCTATCGTTTCTGTTTTTGGAAAGATGGCCGATACCGAAGAGTATGTCTTTTTTGCAGTTGATTCTCAGCATGCGAACTACAAACTCGTAAAGAATGTGGTTAACAGTCAGTCTTACGTTTCTGAATTTGCATTGGAGAATTATCCTATAACAGAAGCTGAAATCCTTCATAAAGGAAGAGACGCTTGGGATGCAGCTTTGAACACGGTAAACGTAAACAAGTACAATCTAGGTTGGGGTTCAATTGGTATCTGTACGCATGCGATGTACGAAACCATTACACACGCGGCCAATCGTAATCTGTACGGAAAATTTGTAACCGACTTTCCGCACGTAAAGGCCCTTCTTACAACGGCTTATACACGGTTATTTGCAATGAAACTGTTTGCGCTTAGAGCAACAGATTACATGCGAACTGCTTCTGCTGAAGACAGACGTTACTTGCTGTTTGTACCGGTGGTAAAAATGAAAGTGACCATGGAAGGCGAGCATGTAATTAACGACATGTGGGATGTAATGGCTGCCAAAGGGTTTGAGAAGGACATGTACTTTAATATGGCTGCCAGAGATATTCGGGCATTGCCAAAATTGGAAGGAACGGTTCATGTAAACATGGCTTTGATTATCAAGTTCATGCCTAACTATTTCTTCAATCCGGGAGAGTTTCCAGAAATCCCAACGTTTCATGATGCTGTAAATGACGATTTCCTTTTTAACCAAGGACCAACAAAAGGGCTTGGTGGAATTCAATTCCATAATTACTATCATGTGTACAAGTCGGTGGACTTGCCAAACGTGAACGTCTTTAAGGAGCAGATTAAGCTTTTGAGAGAGGCCTTGATGACGGCTGGCCCAGATGAGGCACAGCAGAAAGACATTGATTTCCTATTAACGGTTGGCGAGTTGTTTACGCTTGTTGTTTACGGACAATTGATTTTGGAGAATGCCAAACTGTACAACATTGATGATGATATGGTAGATCAGATGTTCGAAGTGTTTGTGTCAGATTTCTCAAGATTCTCTTTAGAACTTGGCAACAAACCATCTAGCAGCGAGAAGCAGCAGGAGTATGCACTTAAAATGATTCGTAAGCCTATTTACAATACAGAGCGTTCGGCTAGAATATGGGATAAGCATGTATATGCCATGAAAGAATCATATGCGATGAATCCGGTAGCGAAGGATTAAGCATAACTTCCGCCTTTCAAAAAGAGATGCAACTTATCACATGAAAATAATCGGAAGAACCGATAGAGCAGACTTTCCTGAAATAGATTTGGAGGGGCTGCATATAAAAGTAGACACGGGAGCTTATACCTCATCCATACATTGCCATCACATTAAGGAGTTGGAAATTGATGGTGTGCCGCATATCGAGTTTGAATTGCTTGACCCTTCGCACCCTTTTTACAACGATAAAGTGTTTAGGACAAAGAATTTTAAGCAGAAGAAAGTGAAAAGTTCATTTGGAAACAGTGAACAGCGCTATGTGGTAAAGACAAAAATCATACTGTTTGGTAAGACGTATGCCATTGAATTGTCTTTGAGTGAGCGGAGTAATATGAAGTTTCCCATCTTACTCGGAAGAAGATTTTTAAAGAAGAAATTCATGGTTGATACATCGGTAAAAGATGTGTCTTACAACCTGAAAATATCGAAATAGTTAGTTAAAAGAAGTAAAGAATGAAAATTGTAGTCCTTTCAAGAAACCCGAACTTATACTCAACTAACCGCCTTGTTGAAGTTGGTACAAAGCGCGGACATGAAATGCTTGTTGTCGACCATTCTAAATGCGACATCATTATTGAAAAGAAACGCCCGCATATTATGTACAAGGGAAAGGAAATTACAGATGTTGATGCCGTAATACCTCGAATTGGTGCTTCTATTACGTTTTACGGTACAGCCGTTTTGCGCCAGTTTGAAATGATGAAGGTTTTCACTGCCGTTGAGTCTGTAGCGCTTGGAAGGTCGAGAGACAAACTTAGAAGCTTGCAGATTCTTTCTCGTGCTGGATTAGGAATGCCTAAAACTGCTTTCACCAACTACTCTAAAGATGTTTCTAACGTTTTGCAACAAGTAGGAGGAGCGCCCGTGGTGATAAAGCTTTTGGAAGGAACACAAGGTGTTGGTGTGGTATTGGCAGAGACAGACCAAGCTGCAGAATCTGTTATGGAAGCGTTTAATGGTTTGCAAGCACGTGTAATTGTACAGCAATTTGTGAAAGAAGCAGGTGGCGCAGATGTTCGCGTTTTTGTAGTAGATGGCGTGGTAGTAGGCGCTATGAAACGACAAGGAAAAGAAGGTGAATTCCGCTCAAACCTCCATAGAGGAGGGTCTGCAACAAT
>DMRV01000422.1 GCA_003456455.1 Flavobacteriales bacterium | reverse complement strand
AATGATGTCCTGCGGAGGAAAGCCGACCTTGTCTACTAGCACGTTATACGAGCGCTGACAGATTTCTACTCTGCGTTCAAAGCTATCTGCTTGGCCATTTTCGTCAAACGCCATTACCACGGTCGCAGCACCGTAGCGTTTTATCTTTTTGGCTTGCGCGATGAATTGTTCTTCTCCCTCCTTTAGACTGATGGAATTCACGACACACTTACCCTGTACGCATTGCAATCCTGCTTCAATAATCTCCCATTTGGAGCTATCAATCATGATGGGAATACGCGAAATGTCTGGTTCGGCCATCAAGAGATGCAGGAACTTGACCATGGCTTCTTTGCCATCAATCATTCCTTCATCCATGTTGATGTCAAGCACTTGCGCACCACCTTCCACTTGGTCGCGTGCGACAGAAAGTGCTTCATCAAACTTCTCTTCTTTAATTAGGCGAAGAAATTTCCTTGAACCAGTAACGTTAGTTCTTTCACCAACATTAATGAAGTTGGAACCAGCAAATACCGTTAATGGCTCAAGGCCACTGAGTTGTAAAGGGGGAATATTTGAGATGTCAGACATGAGATTTCAGATGTCAGATGTTTAATTGTTTTTTAATGTTCTTCGGAATCCGAAAATCATCTTTTCGAGTTCGGATAAGCTTTTCGATAAGGGGTCAACCTTGTCTGTTGATGTGTAATTCAGACTAACAGCAATTAAGAGTTGAGTTCTTACCTCAAATGATGACCCTGAGGCGATAGAAAGAAAGTGAGCAAATTCCTTGTCAGAATAACGTCCAGCGCCCTCAGCAATATTGCTTGCTATAGAAACTGCAGCTCTTCTAATTTGAGAGGTCAAACCGAACTTTTCATCGGATGGAAAGTCGTTGGTTACAATATAGACTTCCTTAGCAATTACCATCGCCAGTTGCCAAACCTTAAGCTGTTCTACATTGTGCATTTACAGAGCCTCTGATTTCTGACGTCTTACATCTGATATCTGCCTTGGCTGGTACTTGGCTGCTATGTCAGCAATTGCGCGAATATGTGGTGGTGTGGTGCCGCAACATCCACCAATTATGTTTATCAAGTCTTCCTTAAGGAAATCTTCAATCTGTTCTGCCATCATTTCTGGTGTCTCGTCATACTCACCAAATTCATTTGGTAATCCTGCATTTGGATGTGCGCTCACATTAAACTGAGATTTTGCTGCAAGCACTTGTAGGTGAGGTCGCAGTTGCGAAGCGCCCAAAGCGCAGTTAAAGCCAACCGAAATAAGTGGAATGTGCGAAACAGAGATTAAAAATGCCTCGGCTGTTTGGCCAGAAAGCGTTCTTCCACTAGCATCTGTAATCGTTCCTGAAACCATAATCGGCAATCGGAACCCCAGTTCGTCAAACAGTTCATCAATGGCGAAAAGTGCTGCTTTAGCATTCAACGTATCGAAAACGGTTTCAACAAGTAAGATATCTACACCACCATCAATCAACGCTTTTGCTTGGTCTTTGTACGCAACGCGTAAATCATCAAAAGTGACGGCTCTAAACCCTGGGTCATTCACATCTGGAGAAAGCGAAGCCGTTCTGTTTGTGGGACCCATAGCACCTGCTACAAAACGTGGTTTGTGTAGCTCTTTTGCAGTTAGTTCATCAGCAACTTCTCGAGCAATTTTAGCAGACTCGTAGTTGATTTTGTAAACAGCGTCTTCTAAACCATAATCTGCTTGCGCGATGGTTGTTCCGCTAAACGTATTGGTTTCGGCAATGTCTGCACCAGCTTCGTAATACTGTCTGTGAATGTCTTTGATGATTTCAGGACGAGTGATTGAAAGCAGGTCGTTGTTGCCTTTCAGTGGCTTTTTGGCATCTTTGAAAAAGTCGCCTCGGTAGTCTTCCTCCTCCAACTTATGCCGCTGAATCATTGTACCCATCGCACCATCCAAAACAAGGATTCTTTCCTTTAATGCTTTTCCTAATAATTCGGTTCTGTTGCTCATTTCCGTTCACTTTCTCCCCTTTGGGGATTTAGGGGCTAATAAAAAAGCCTCCAACGATTTCTCATTGAAGGCCCTGTTTGTTCAGTTTAATGTTCTCACATTTTGCTTATCTCTTTCTCTGCTTACGCAAAGAATAGGATTTGGCACCTTTCCTCTTTCATGGAGGTTGCCAAGACTTCATTGGGCCTGATCCCTCTGTCTTTCTTGATAAGAATAAATTAAAGAACGAGTTGCGAAGTTAGTTACCAAACTTCAAAGTTCAAACATTAGAAGTCGTAACCACTGTAGTCTTCAGTAAACTCTTCTGTCTTGAACGTTGGGTTGATTTTCAAATTCGTGTACTCGTACGTTGCCATAAGACCTTCTCCATCAAACAGCTTCTGATATAACGGCAGATAGTTTTCTTGATCGATGTACATCTCAATTTTCTTACAAAGCGAGTTCATCACTTTGATAGTCTGCCCTGTTTTTACATTATCAAAATCTTTGATGTTGTTTAGCTCAAGAAGAGAGTACTCATCCAATCTAAGTTTTCGAGCAATCTTAATGATGTCTTCACCAGCTAAGACGGTGTAATTTTCAATTTTGTATTCCTTATTGGTTAGGGTAACGTTCCAACACTTTCGGCCATCGTAAGTAACTTCTCCGTTGATAGTAACGTAATCGTTGATTTTGCTTTTGTACTTGTTATATACATGATTCAGCAAATCTCCAGTGTATCCAAACCCAAGTTGCTTTACGCTATGATGTTGGTCTTTTCTGAGGATGCTTCCATCAGGGTCTAGATTAACGTTAGGCAACCATCCTCCAGGATTCACCTTTGCATTTCCCTTGTTTTGGCCTTCTATGTACAGCACCTCGGCACCTTCGTTTGGCACATAGACTTTCAGGTATACCATAAAAGGTTTCACATTCAACTTCACGTCTTGCGAACCAGGCATCATTTTACCTTTGATTCTTTCCGTTTTGGACATCTTAAAACTGAGGGTTTTGATGCCATCAATTGTGGTCATCATTTTTTGAAAAACCTCGTGCTTATCCACTTCCTGTGCAGAAGCTGCAGAAGAAAAAAGTAATGCTGTAAATAGTGTTGTTAATAGTCGTGTCATGGTTTTTTTATTGCGATTCGAAATTAAGGAAGTATGGTAAGTGAAATTGCGTAATGATCAGATAGATGTTTCCGTCTTTTCGACCATTGTTGCGTGTAGGTTTTTAGTTCTCGTCTTAGTTTAAATGGATAGCCAGTTTTGCGTTCCAAAACATAGTCGAGTAGATAGGTTTGTCCTTTCCATTTTTTCTTGATGAGGTCGTTGTTTGCACATCCCCAAGTGATAGGCCTGTCAACGCTTAGCTCCGTACTCCCAAGAATTGAAACCTCACCATCAGTTGCATTCAACGTAGTAATCATTCCTTCATATTCTACCTCAACTGATTTGGCAGTATTCAAATCTCCAAGAATAAATTGAGGTACTTCATGTTTTTGGTTTTTATCTAGCAATTCGGTTATCGTTTTAAACTGATCTACACGCACTAAGGCAAACTCCTTGCCATCCTCGGCTTGCACATGTGTATTTATAATCTGATAGACCTGACCGTTGATTTCCACCTCAATAAAAACCGCACCTTTTGCCGCTTGGCAATCGCTTACTAAACAGCCGTCAAAAAAGATGAATTCAGAATTTATGATTTCGTGCTTGCTCAGAATCCAAAGTCCGTTGTTCACTGTCTTCTTACGGTTCTTCGGTTCAACCTCAAACGGAAACTCTCCCGCTAACGCTTTCCTCAGTTTCTTTCTGCTGGTTTTCCCGAAGGCTTCCTGAAAAAGAATGATGTCGTAATCCTTGGTTTTAAGAAGTTCGCCAATGGCCTTTGCTCTTCTAAACTGTCCATCAAACGTAATGGAATGCGGACGCATGTAAATGTTCCACGTCAACACTTTAATTTGCCTGCGGTCTTGCGACTGGGCTTCGGATACTAAGAGCAGAAAAGCAAGAATTGAAGCAACAATCAATCTCATTGAAGAAACGGATTATTCGCTTTTTCGAAACCGATCTTGGTAGATGGTCCGTGACCAGAATGCACCTGTACATCTTCGGGAAGCGTCAAAAGCACTGCTTTAATCGATTCGATTAATTGTGCATGATTTCCTCCAGGAAGGTCGGTTCGTCCGATGCTTCCGTAGAACAGCGCGTCTCCAGAAATAACCTGCTTGGTTGGCACATGATAAAAGCAAATACTACCAGGCGAATGTCCTGGCACGAATAGAATCTGCAAATCAACAGAGCCGATAGTAACCGTTTCTCCTTCCTCCAGAAAGACGGAAGGTTGAATCATTTCGCCTGTATCAAAACCGAAATTCTTCCCATAATTGGGAACAGCATTTAGAACCGGCAAATCAAGCTTGTGCATTTCCAAACCTAATTCGTACTTCTCAGCTAAGAATCTATTCCCCAATACATGATCAATATGGCAATGCGTGTTGAGAAGCTTTACAGGCTTCAACCCTTCAGATTCAATGAAATCTACGAG
>DMRV01000142.1 GCA_003456455.1 Flavobacteriales bacterium | reverse complement strand
TACATTAAAAACCGATGTAGAACTTGTTTCTGAATGCGCTGTAAGACCGTGTACAACCACGATTGGCATTCGTTGTGGGATAAGCTTTAAAACATCTTCTTTACTAACCAGCATTGCGGATTAGCAAACTGTTAGAAGAACATATGCATATGAGAAACGGGCACTTTCAGGAACCATTAACAAGAGTTTCTGACCCTTCTTCAACTTTCCAGAATTGAAAAGTTCTTCTAGCATAATGTAAATAGAAGCGGAACCTACATTTCCAACTTCTACCAAATTCGTGTACCACTTGTCTTCCGTAATTTCCATTCCATCCGAAGCCAATTGTTCGTAAACCTGCTTTCGGAAGAAATTTGAAGAAAGATGCGGCAAGAAATAGTCGACCGAAGAAACATCTAGTTTTCTGCGCTCTGCAATTTCGGTCAAGTACTTACCACCTAAAGGAACGATAGTGCTTCCCAAAAGCTTCACATCTTGTTTCATTGCAAACACCGAATGGTCTAGCCACTGCGTTGGTTCAAATTCTTTCCAAGACTTGATAGAACCATCATCATTTTTATCCGCAGCGGAATACATGCAGGTTTCGTACTCGTTGGCATAAGAGCGACTTTCAATCCATTCAATTTTCAACGATAAGCCGTTTTCGTTAGGCTTATCCTGCATAAGTGCAGCTCCAGCTCCGTCAGACAACATCCAACGAAGAAAATCTTTTTCAAACCCGATAAAAGGATTGCTTTCCAATTCGGATTCAGAACTTGATTCCGACTCGAAATTTCGGGCCATCATCATTGGAGAAATAAATTCAGAACCAGAAGTAACTGCGTTTGAACATTCTCCAGATTTCACACTCAAAAAACCAAATTTCATGGCATGAATACCTGAACAGCAAGCACCAGACGGAGAAATAATTTCCATTGGAGAATTGAGCAACCCGTGTACCATAGCAGTATGCGATGGTAGCGTTTGGTCTGTGGCAGAAGTTCCGCAAGAAAGCAACTCAATGTCCTTTGAGGGAATTCCCAACTGATTTATGGCTTCGACAACCATCCCCGCATTAGAATGGCTAAAAGAACCATCTCTCTTCAGAGAAAAATACCTTGTTTTGATTCCATTACTACGAAGCACAATTCTTCGTGCCCGCGATGGCTTGCCTCCAATCATTCCTAAATGAGATTCCATCTCATCGTTAGTCACCGGTTGGTTCGGTAAAAACTTGGCTAATGCTGTAATATAAACGTCCTTCAACTTCGCAATCTAAATGGGGCGGTCTTAAAAGCCGCGCAAAGGTATGTTTGCATACCAATAATTCAAATAAGTAGATTCCCGTAAAATTGTTCAGTCTCGAAGCGAGTTCTGCTTGTAATAACGAATTTCTTCTTCCAAGCTTTTTTTCTGAATAATGGAAACGAGGTAAGAAGAAACTGTGGTGATAGGCGATAAAACGAAAGCTCCAATTGGCAACAAGTACGAAAGCAAGCTTACTCTGCCTAGGCGAGCCTTATCATGAAAGCCACCTTTCTTGCTCAGGAAATGGGCATACATTCCAAAAAGCTTGGTGGCGCGTTTTTCCAAAATCAGTAACGATGGATTGATGTCAACAGCTCCCAATTCGTTCAGTTCATCCTGCATATCAGAAAGTTCGTTCTTTTTTATACGGTTCAGAATAACGTTTCCAAAGCGATTGCTCGCTTCAATATCCTCCTGAATAATCCCTGCCCTAGGAAAACCCCAAAAGGAATTTTTCTTCCCAGAGAACATCCACCTTACTATGGTGATAATGCTAACCAAGTTCTTATTTCTGTCAATAAGAACAACGTTCCCGATAAGGTCGGCTTCGAGTAGTTTTAGATGCCTTTTTACCTTTTCCTGGGCTAAAACCCACATATTTCTAGAGCCAAGCAGTGTAATTACCTTTTTGCCTTTAAAGATTCGTTTGGCATCTTCATGTTGCAGCAAGCTGGATATAGGAATACTCGGGTTGAGGTACCAAACAGTGTAAGCGAGTACTATGAGGTCATATTCTTTGGATTCATCAACCTGAATTGGCTTCAAATTAAAGGGTGTGCCGTAGACAGATTCGGGAAAGGCGTTGAAAAAGGTTAATCGAGTCCAAGGAAACGGAAATTGATGTTCAGTTTCAATATTCACGAAATCAACCTCGGTTTCTGCGTCCTCAATAAGGGGGGAGAGACATTTGTTGGCAATTTCTTTTAACTGGCCAGTTTGCGAATAGTAGAGAACTAGAACCTTCATTGTTGTGTTTGGCAATGATATTCACTTTTTGTCGGTTGGCGATAAATGTTGTCGTTTATCCTGTCCCATGTGTCGTTTGTCGTATATCGGAAACGAGATTGACAACGGATGCGTTAAGAACAACAGAAACAACGACAATACAAAAGAACAGAATCATGGGAACGGCAGAAAAAAAGAGGATGACAGCTTCAGAAAAGAGATTTGCGCACGAGATGCGGGTTTTACTTTCAATGTCATTAAGTGATTTAATGCAGGTTGAAAAAACTAGAATGTCAGTAGGCGTCTAGTCAGAAAAAACTGGAAACTGGAAACCACAGATTGAACTTGTTTCAATCTGTGGTTTTTTGTTGTCCTAATCCCGAGAAACTGATTTTTCCCCTAAGAGCGACAGTTGCAATGTTGCTTTCCTATCTTTGTTTCAACTATAAATAATTTCAATTCAAAAAAATGAAAAAAACTCTACTTTCTATTAGCGTAATTCTAGGTTTAGGTGCAGCTGCGGTTGCTCAAACTTACACTCCGATGGCTTCTCAAGGGTTGCCTGATGGAACTTTGAGCGCTGCTTACTCGCAAGACATTGTAATTAGCAACGGTGCTTCTACTAGCACTGTAAGCTTATCTGACCTAGGGCTACCTGCTGCTGTAACTTCGCTTATTCCCGGTGGCACACCTACATCATTTTCGTTCACCGTAACGTCTGTTTCTTATACAGCTGAAGGATTAGCGGCTGGATTGGCTTCAACAACGGCTAACGTTGCTGCTGGTGGGTCGGGAACTGTTTCTATAACTGGCACCCCAACTGCGGCTGGAACATTTGCTGTTGATCTTACTTCGTCAACTTCAGGTGCTGCAGATATTTCTGCGCTTATTTCTGCGTTGGATGGTCTTCCGTTTGGTGCTGGATCTATTGCCCTTGCTGCTGCAGGAATAACCAACCCGTATACTGTGCCTGCGCCTATTCCTGGTTTGTTTGACGAAGGTTCTTATGCCCTTGAAATTACTAGTGGTGGTTCAAATAGTATTGCAGAAAGCAATGAGGTTTTTTCTTTGGGCCTTTACCCAAACCCTACAGAAGGAGTTTCTACGTTGGATGTAAATTCTACTGTTGCTGGAACTGCAACTGTTGAGGTTTATTCAATTACTGGATCATTGGTTCAAACATCTGTTAAGCCAATTAGAGTTGGTGCAAATCGCTTAACACTTGATTTTACTTCAGTACCTGCTGGAATCTACTTAGTTAAAGCCGACATTAACGGACACCAAGCGTTGGTTCGAACTCAGAAAAAATAAATTGTTCCGAATAGTTTTTGAAAGGCGATGAATCATTCATCGCCTTTCTTATTTACAGTTATTTGATTTTGTAATTTCGCTGACGGATTTACAAAACAACTCCTAAAATTTTAATATGAAAAGAACACTACTCTCAATTTTGATGCTTGGAATCGGATATGGCGCTAACGCCCAATTCACTCCATCAGCATCTGCACTTCCTAGTGGAACAATCAACCAGGCTTATGTTGGTCAGGTTATCAGTTTTACCGTTCCTGCTACCGGAAGCGTTGACGGGGCTACAGTTGCAGGTCCACTTATTTCAGGCCTTGGTCTACCGGCTACAATTGCACCGCTTATTTCAGGAGCTCTTGCGGGTCAAACGCTCCCGTTGTCAATCACCAATTCTACTTTGTCTGTCAGTGGTCTGCCTGCTGGAGTAACGGCAACATGCGATGCAACTCCTTGTACTTACACAGCTGGTTCTTCTGGAACAATTACGCTTAGCGGCACTCCTACAGTTGGTGGAACTTTCTCAATTGACATTAATACTTTGACCAATGGAGATGCGGATTTATCTGCAATTGCATCTATTGACCCTACAGGGCAAGTGCCATCTACTTTTGCACTACCAACATCAGTTCCTGGTGCTTGGGGTGAAGAAGGTTATTCAATGAACATCTCTGACCCAGCTGGAATTGCAGAAAGCAATGACGTTTTCTCTTTGGGTCTTTACCCAAATCCGACAGAAGGAGTTTCTACGTTGGACGTAAACTCTACTGTTGCTGGAACTGCAACTGTTGAGGTTTATTCAATTACTGGATCATTGGTTCAGACATCTGTTAAGCCAATTAGAGTTGGTGCAAATCGCTTGACACTTGATTTTACTTCAGTTCCTGCTGGAATTTACTTAGTTAAAGCTGACATTAACGGACATCAAGCCTTGGTTAGAACCCAGAAAAAATAAACTGTTCTAAATGGTTTTTGAAAGGCGATGAAGAAATTCATCGCCTTTTTTATTTGCGCCTGTTTATGCAAAACTCGAGTTCGAAGTATTATTTTTACCCGCAATGTCGTTTAGAATAGTTTCTCTTGCCTTGGTTTTAGTGTTTGCTTCTGCTCGGCTATCTGCACAAGTTAATTGCCCAGCAAGCTTACCCCTCAGCATAATGGGTAATACGGATTATTGTATCGGCTCTCCTGGTGCTGAACTTAGTGTAAACGAAACGTATGATGGTTACGAGTGGCTCCCAACCGCAGAAACAAACCAAAACGCGCTTCTAACTGCTGGTAATTATGAGGTGGTTGTTACGCATTACACCGGTTGCACAGACACAATAGCTTTTGAAGTGGCTCAGGTTTCAAACCCACCGCAGCCAACAATAGATGCAAGTGGACCAACTCAATTCTGTCAAGGAGAAAGCGTGGTCTTATCAGTACCAACTTGGTACCCGTATTATGAGTGGAGTTCTGGTTCGGTTAGTGACGAAATCACTGTTTTTGAAAGTGGAACATACAATGTTTCTATAGAAGATTGGATTGGCTGCTCTAGTTCTTCCAATTCTATTCAAGTAATTGTTGACCCATTGCCCACGGCAGCGTTTTCTCCAAATCTCAATCTGTTTGATATCCA
>DMRV01000175.1 GCA_003456455.1 Flavobacteriales bacterium | reverse complement strand
TAGAATAGCATCTAATGGATGAATGTCTTCTCGCAATTCGGCTGAAACCGTTGAAATCATCTGATTAACATGTTCGAACTCATACACACCGCATAGCTCATCCACCTTTACACTTCCTTTTTTGGCGCTTTTGGCAAGGTCATTACGAACAAGGTCAGTAATCATCACGTTTTCAGCTACCTCTTTACTGTCGTTTCTTAAAGCCTCTTTTTGTCGCTCATTATCGGAAGTCCTCCGATTTGTTCCTTTCATCGGTTGGGAAACAATCTTATTTCCCCGTTTCATCACAAACCTTTCTGGGCTAGAACTCATCAAATACTTTCCGTCATCGGCTACATAACAGGAAAACGGGGCGGGAGATATTTCTTGCAATTCCTGATACAGTCGAAATGGAGCTAAGGTCACATTTTCAATTTTGTGTTCAACGCAATAATTAACCTCATATATATCACCTCGCTGTATATGTTCCTTGAGTTTCTCTACAATCTTGACATAATCATCCTTAGATAGCGTTATTCCAGAACCCGTCAAACTGGTTGGACTGTGCTTAGTTTTTTCAGCTGTATCAAGCTTACGGCCATGTGAAAAGCACTTAATCCCCTCATCATTTATGAGTACCACAATCTCTGGAATTACAAAACAAAACTTGGGAAATCCAATTGAATCCTCATTTCTGGATTTTAAATTTTCCACTAGATTTTTAGCTTCATAGCTGAAATAGCCCACAACCAAATCATTGGAATCATTGATCCATTGCTTCAGTCTTGGAATATCCTCTACAGAATTACCGGTAATACTGTTTTGAACACCAATGCCAATTAGCTGAGAAAACTTAAAATTTGAACCAGAAAGATGGCTAGATTGATTTTCATTTGAGTTCAGGAGAAACACTTGTTCTCCACCATCAACCAAAGAAAAAAGAATCTCTTTCGTTACATCATTCAACTTAAACCTACGAGACCAACTCATTGTGCTTTTTTCGACAGACAACCAAACCTACAACAGTAAATTGGGTAAAACCACTTCTCTGTTTAGTATGGAAATGCAAAGTTGAAATTTAAATGGTCACGAAAGTTGATCATGCGAGTCAATACAATTAGGTAGATTTATAATCTGTATTCCTGTTAAATGGCGTACAGAACAAACGTTCGAAGGATTTAAGAAATGGAAATACATTACAAGAACTTCAAAAGCAAGCTTATTGTTTCTTGCTTTTTCCTCAGCCCGTTAGTTGTTTTCTCTCAAGGAGTAAAGAACAACGGTGCTAAGATTAATATTGCTTCTAGCACATTTCTAATTATTGATAATGGCGGGTTTGAAAACACCAGTGCTGCAGGTGCTCAGGTAACAAACGCTGGAACAATTGACTTAGATGGCGAATGGATAAACGACAATACAACTGGTGTGTTTGGAGCGACTCCAACAGCGACCACGGGTGGCTTAGTTCTACTTGATGGTGCAGCTCAAAACATTGGTGGTTCACAACCGACAAACTTCTTTAACCTAGAAGCGGATGGTACAGGCCACAAAACACTTGACGGTGTCGATGCAAACGTTTTCAACGTTCTTACACTTGACGGTCAAAGCCTTCGTCTTAACACGCAAACACTGGATTTAGAGAGTGCTGCGAATACAGCCGTTGCTGGAACTGGAAAGATTATTTCAGAAACCGGACCTGCTTCTGGTGGTTATGGAATCTTAAGATGGAACGTAGGCACAGCCACCGGTAACTACACGGTTCCTTTCGGTACTGATGCTGCAACTCCAGCTGACTTATCATTTCAATATAACATAACAACAGCAGCCGTCCCTAGTTCTAACTACAAGACATTCTCCACTTACGTAACCGACTCTGAGAACTCTTTTACAGGGCCAAACATCACTACAAACCCGACCCCAGGAATGTGGACGAACCTTCCTACAACCGTTAATCATTTGACTGATGATTATATTCAGGCAGCCCACTATTGGGCAGTGGATAGATTTTGGATTATTGACGCTGAAAATATTGGTGAAGGAATGGGAGGCTATACGGGAGCTCCACGTTTCGAATATCAATTCAAGTATGATCAAGCTGAGGTAGCCGCTCCAAACCACATTGTTGAAGCAAACCTAATTGCACAGAGATATAATCATACTCTCGACAAATGGGGTGATTGGCTTTATGGGGTTCCTACTGTAATCACCGCTCCAGGCGCAAATACAACCACTATTCAAATTGGTCTAGACCCAGGAACGGTAAGTGAAGATTTGTACCCAGTTTGGACACTTGTTGACAACAGTGACCCTCTTCCAATTGAACTAGTTCGTTTTGCTGGTGAGTGTGCTGATGGAAAGATTGAAGTTCGATGGAGCACTTTCACAGAAACCAACAATGATTTCTTCACTGTTGAGCGAAGCAACAACGGGACAGATTTCGAAATTGTAGATGTAATAGAAGGAGCTGGAAACAGCAACCAACCTTTATCGTACAGCGTTGCTGACGGGTTACCATACGGAGGAACATCATACTATCGCTTAAAGAATACGGACTTCGATGGTAAGTATGAATATTCGGAGGTAATTGCAGTTACCTGCGGTACGGACGGAAACGATTTCAACTTTGTAAATGCTTATGATGTTGACCAATCAGAAATTGTTGTTGAATTCACGGGAACTGAAAATGAAGATTTCACCATCATGCTTTACGATGCTAGCGGAAGACGTGCTCTAGATTTCCAAGGTGCTGCTGCTGAAGGAATGAATAAGGTGAGACTTCCGTCTGGAGACCTCGCAAGAGGAATCTACATTATTAACTTGAGCAACGACATTAAAAACTTTAGCAAAAGGGTAATGCTGAACTAAGTGTTAATTCCTTGATACGGAGAAGAATAAAAAAGGAGAGCAAATTTGCTCTCCTTTTTTATTTGGTTCTAATGTGATTGGCAAAAGCCTTAACCCAATCCGGGTCGCTGTTCAAACTTGGTACAAGCTGAATTTTCTCACCTCCGTATTCTTCGAATATCTCTTGATATTCATCTCCAATTTCGATGAGTGTTTCTAGGCAGTCAGCAACAAAGGCTGGAGAGAACACAAGCATATTCTTAACGCCTGCTTTCGCTTTCTCCTCTACAATTTTATCTGAGTAAGGCTTTATCCATTTATCATCTAACCTAGACTGGAAACCAACAGTATATTGGCCTTCAGACAAACCTAGACCTGCGGCAATAGCTCTGGTAGTTGCGTAGCAAGTGGCTTTGTAGCAGAAATGGTTTTCATCTGTGAGCTCGTGTTCACAATCTCTATCATCACACAAGCCTTCTTCATAAACTTTATCTAACTGACGAATTGGCAAACCATGATAACTGAACATTACATGGTCGTATGAATTTATGTCAAACTCTTTTCCTCGTTTGATGAATCCATCGATATAACCTTGTAAATCGAAGAACTGGTTGACGAAAATCATTTCAGGAATTGTCCACCATTTAGACGAAATACGCATCACTTCTTCAATACATGTTCCTGTTGATGAAGAAGCATATTGCGGATACATCGGCACCACAATTATCTTCTTTGGATTGTTCTTACGAATCTTTTCTAAGCCTTCTTCTACAGATGGGCTTTGATACCGCATCGCAATTTCAACTTGGTATTTATCGCCCAAATCGGCTTGCAATCCGTCTCTAAATTTCTCGCTATGAATTAGCAATGGCGAACCTTCATCAGTCCACATTTGCTTATAGATTTTAGCCGATTTTGGAGCACGAAACGGAACAATAATGGCATTTACCAAAAGCTTTCGCGCTATCCAAGGAATATCAATTACCCGAGGGTCATTCAGAAACTCCGAAAGATACTTTCTAACATCACTAACCTTTGGTGAGTCGGGCGTGCCGACATTCATAAGTAATACTCCTATTTCTGGGTTCATGCAAATTGGAACAAGGTTATTAATTGAATGTTCCGATTACGTATGAATTGAACGATTGTCGGTAGCGGCCATACAAGCTTCCTTAATGGCTTCTGTGTACGTTGGATGTGCGTGAGACATACGAGAAACATCTTCGGCAGACGCTCTGTATTCCATTGCAACAACAGCCTCGGCAATCATATCAGCGGCTCGCGCACCCACTATATGTACACCAAGAATTTCATCTGTTTCCTTATCAGCAAGAACCTTTACCAAGCCATCCAAATCCATGCTGGCGCGAGAACGACCTAGCGCCCTCATTGGAAAAGAACCGACTTTATAATCGACACCAGCCTCTTTCAATTGCTCTTCTGTTTGGCCAACAGCCGCAACTTCTGGCCAAGTGTAAACTACACCTGGAATAAGATTGTAATCTATATGAGGTTTTTGTCCTGCCATCACTTCCGCCACAAAAACACCTTCTTCTTCCGCTTTATGTGCAAGCATAGCCCCTTTAACCACATCACCAAGTGCGTAAACGCCAGCAACATTTGTTTGTAAATGTGCATCTACCTCCACCCTACCTCTGTCATCAGTTGGAATCCCCACTTTATCCAGTCCAAGCCCGTCTGTGTAAGCATATCTTCCTACAGAAACCAAGCAGCAATCTCCTTCAAGAACTACCTCATTTCCTTTTTTATCATCAGCCTTAAGGGTCACCTTATTGCCTTTGGCAGTTACTTCTTTCACTTTATGGCTGAGGTAGAACTTAACTCCTTCTTTCTTCAAGATTTTAGCCAATTCCTTACCCATGGTTCTATCCATGGTTGGAATAATGCTGTCCATGTATTCAACTACGGAAACCTGTGCGCCCAAACGAGCGTAAACAGAGCCTAGCTCAAGACCAATTACTCCTCCTCCCACAATCAATAAATGTTTAGGAACTTCAGTAAGATTCAAGGCTTCCGTAGAAGTGATAATGCGCTTCTTATCTATCTCAATAAAAGGAAGTGATGAAGGTTTAGAGCCTGTTGCGATAATGACTTTATCCGTATCAATGGTTTCTGATTTACCATTAGCTTTAGCCACATTGATTTTGTTCTTGGTCTCGAAACTTCCAAGTCCTTCAAAAACGTCAATGTTGTTTTTCTTCATCAAGAAAGCAATACCATCAACGTTGGCTTTCACCACACCACTCTTACGAGTAATCATTTGTTTGATGTTAACCTTTGGCTCCGAAATATCAATTCCGTGCTCCTTAAAATTGTGCAGCGCAGTGTGGAAATGATGCGAAGAATCGAGCAGTGCTTTAGACGGAATGCAGCCCACATTCAGGCAGGTTCCGCCAAGTGTAGGGTACTTCTCTACAATGGCCACTTTCATACCTAATTGAGCACATCTAACTGCCGCTACGTATCCACCTGGGCCGGACCCAATTACTGTTACATCATATTTTACCATTGCTATGCTTTTTAAACGGGCGCAAATTTAAGCCTTATCGCGAACCGCACGAATCTGTATTTAAAAAAGGGGCGCGCCTCCCAGCACGCCCCCATCAACCAACCTATTCCACTCTCTCCCTACATGCCAAACCCGTAATAGGCGGTCAATCCGTTGGGGTACACTCCCTCTAAAAGCACCCCACCGTCTTTCTTGTTAAGCGCGCTCATCACATCTTTAGACGATTGCACTGCTTTTCTATCCACTCTTGTTATGATAAACCCTTCTTTAATTCCTGCGCCTTTCAATTTTCCATTACTTAGGTTTTTAACCTGAAGTCCGCTTTTAATTCCAAGTCGTCTCAGTTGTTCCGATGATGGGGTTTCAAGATCCGCACCAAGTTGTGCTAACACCTCAGTGCCTTTAGAAACCATCTCGGTATCTCCGTGTTTGTTGCGAAGTTCAACGTCAAACTTTCTAAGTTTTTCATCTCTCAGTACAGTAACTTGAGCCAAATCTCCCGGTCTATAAGAGCCAATTTTCTCTTGCAATTCGGTTACGTTTTTTACTTCCACAGCGTCAACTGCTACAATGATGTCGCCTTCTCTAATTCCAGCATCATAGGCAGCACCACCTTTTGAGAGCCCATTTACGTAAGCACCTTCAGACATTTTCAGTCCGCGCTCAGAAGCAATCTTGCCGTTTAGATCACTTATGCTTACACCAATGAAAGCTCTTTGAACTGTTCCGAATTCTAGAATGTCATCAACAACTTTTCTTGCAATATTTACTGGCACCGCAAACGAATAACCAGCGTAGCTTCCTGTAGTTGAAGCAATTGCCGTATTAATCCCAATCAACTCGCCTCTAGTGTTTACGAGTGCACCACCGCTATTCCCTGGGTTTACTGCCGCATCGGTTTGAATGAAGCTTTCTATAGCGAACTCTTCTCTTAGTATGTTGATGTTTCGCGCCTTCGCGCTGACAATACCTGCGGTTACGGTTGAGTTTAAATTGAACGGATTACCAACTGCCAAAACCCATTCTCCAACTTGAACATCTTCCGAATTACCGTAAGGAATGTAGCTCAAATCGTCTTCATCAATTTTTAACAGGGCCAAATCTGTGTTTGGGTCTGTTCCTAAAACTTCTGCGCTGTAGGTTCGTTGGTCGTCTAAAACCACCTCAACCTCATCAGCATTATTTACTACATGATTATTGGTTAGAATGTATCCATCTCCAGAAATTATTACCCCCGAACCACTGCCTTGTCTTGCTTGAGGCTGCATTCCTTGATCGAAAAAAAACTGATAAAAAGGATTAGAGCTTCTCACCCCACTTTGCACAACTTTGGTTTTAATATGCACCACAGAATGAATGGAATTGTTTGCCGCTTCTACAAAATTCACGCTTCCTTCTGGTGCAGACATTGGGTAATTCACTCGCTGAACTGGTGCTGTGTAAACTTGTTCAACCAGCGTTCCGTTCTGTTTATCCAAATACGTATACGTTCCTACAGAAACAAGGGCTGCTGTTAGGGCTGCTGTAATCAATGTGCCTATAGTTTTCATGCTCGCTTTGTTTTTGATTTAACTTTGGTTTTTCTAGCTAGTTACTAGGTCTACAGCAATATTAACGCCACTCAAACGCGATCGTTGTAATCGAAATTTTAAAAAATGTTAATACCGTTTAACAAATACCACGGCACAGGAAACGACTTTATCATGATTGATAATCGTGAGCTTAGGCTTGAGCTGAAGCAAAGTCAGATTTCTCAATTATGTAATCGCAGATTTGGCATTGGTGCCGATGGATTAATCTTACTTCAAGTACAAAACGAAGTAGTTGAAATGGTGTATTACAATGCTGATGGTGCACCAAGTAGCATGTGCGGAAATGGCGGAAGATGCTTCGTTACATTTTGTCAGAAGCTAGAAGTTTTGTCAGAAAACGGTGAATTTTTGGCAGTTGACGGAATGCATCCTTTTAAAATGGTTGACGGATTGGTGAGTTTGAAAATGGGTGATGTTTCTGCAATTGAAACAATAAACGATGCCGTTTACATGGACACGGGTTCGCCTCATTATGTAACTATGGTTGAAGATGTTCTTGAAATTGATTTGATTAACGATGCTAGAAAAGTGCGTTACAACAATCGGTTTTCTGCCGAAGGCACAAACGTAAATTTTGTGGAAATAATGGATGGCGTTACGCACATTAGAACCTACGAGCGTGGTGTGGAAGACGAAACGCTTTCGTGCGGAACTGGCGCCACAGCCTGCGCCATAGCCATGCATAGTTTAGGAGAAGTTTCTGAATTGGAAGTTCCGGTAAAAGTGTTGGGTGGAAAATTGATTATTTCGTTCAAACCAAATGCAGATGGTTCTTACACCGACATCTGGCTGACTGGTCCAACCACCACCGTTTTTGCTGGAGAAACAGAACTGCCAGCATGAGATACGATTTGCTGATTGGTGAAAAGATTAAGCTTCGCGAAATGCTTGATTCCGACTTAGAGTTAATCTACGATTGGGAAAACAGACCTGAACTGTGGCATTTAGGAGATGAACATAATCCGTTAACTGAAGCACAAATCTCAGACTTCATTAATCACTCTACCGGAGACATTTATACTGATGGCCAATTACGTTTAATGATTGAATTTGGCGAAGAAACCATTGGTTGTATCGACCTTTTCGAATTTGACCAACATAACCAACGCGCAGGTGTTGGAATTCTAATTGCTAATAGCAAAAACCGAAAATCAGGACACGCCAAAGAAGCCGTCAACCTTTTAACAAATTATTGTTTTGAGATATTGAATTTCAGACAATTGTATTGTCACATTCCCGTTGATAATGAAGCAAGCTTGCGGCTTTTCAGCTCTTGTGATTTTGAAGAAACTGGTCGATGCAAGGATTGGGTGAAAAAGAAAAATGAGTTTATTGATGCTCTGTTTATGCAAAGATTAAATGGCTAAAAAACGTTCTAAGAAAAAGCCTTCTTCTACCTGGAAAAAGGTATTGGCCATTGTGCTGATTATCCTCGTTTGTCTAGGAGGTTTTTCCGCTTGGGAACTATACTCATTAATCTATAGACCAAATGTTGGCTTTACAGAAGACGACAAGTATTTCTATATCCCAACGGGTTCTGAATTTCAGGACGTTTCCAATGCGCTGGTTCAACAAGGAATTATTCACAGTCAAACTACGTTTGATTGGGTTGCTGACCAGAAAAAGTACAAGCTCAACGTAAAACCTGGGCGGTATCTTCTCAAGAACAACATGAGCAATAACGGACTTGTCAACCTCCTCCGGTCAGGAGAACAAGAGCCAATAATGGTCACGTTTAACACGGTTCGTTTCAAAGAAGATTTAGCCGGTAAAGTCGGCAAGTTTCTAGAGTCAGACAGCACTCAGATAATTGAGTTGTTGAATAGCAACGATTTCGTTTCGAAATATGGGTTCAATACAACCACTTTTCTGACACTTTTCCTTCCAAATACCTACGAGTTTTATTGGAACACTTCTGCCGAGCAGTTTGTAGAAAGAATGGCGGCAGAGTATAAGAAGTATTGGACGGCTGAACGAAAGCAAAAAGCCAAGAATCTTGGTTTGAGTCAATCTGAAGTGAGCATTTTGGCTTCCATTGTTCAGAAGGAAACCAATAAGAACGATGAGAAACCAACCGTAGCCGGAGTTTATCTTAATCGGTTAAAAAAGGGAATGTTGCTTCAGGCAGACCCAACTTTGGTTTACGCCAATAAAGACTTCACTGCAAGACGCGTACTGAATTGGCACAAGAAAATTGATTCGCCTTACAACACGTATAAATACAAAGGTTTGCCTCCTGGGCCGATTTGCTTGCCTAGCATTTCAAGCATTGATGCGGTGCTGAACTCCAAGTCGCACAGTTATTTGTTTTTCTGCGCTAAAGCGGATAATTCTGGCTATCATTCGTTCGCAAGCACATACCGAGAGCACTTGAAAAACGCTAGAAAATTCCAGCGAGAATTGAACCGAAGAAAGGTTTATCGCTAGAAGTTATCTTCGCCCAAAATTAACAAAAATGGCTCTCGAAATTAAATTCGGAACGGACGGATGGCGCGCAATGGTCGCCAAAGAATTCACGGTAGAAAACGTAGCACGAATTGCGCAAGGAACTGCCGATTGGGTTAAAAACCAGAAACTGCCGTTAGTTGCTGTCGTGGGTCACGATTGCCGTTTTGGCGGACCGCTTTTTGCAGATACGGTTGCCCAAGTTTACCTACACAATGGATTTGAGGTTCATCTATCAGTAGGACCAGTTACCACCCCAATGGTTTCACTTGGTGCTAAGGAATTGAATACTGGAATTGGTGTCATTATCACGGCCAGCCATAATCCGCCAACTGATAATGGTTTTAAGCTAAAAGGCAATCATGGCGGACCACTGTTAGAAGCAGATGTAAAAGCGGTTGAAACGTTTATTCCTGATACAATTGAGTTTGATTTAGAAGCTATTGACCTGAGTTCTTTTCGCGAAAGCGGAAAACTTAAAACGGCTGAATTGGAAGACATGTTTGTTGAGAAAGTCGAAGCCAATTTCGACTTAGATGCAATCAGAAATTCAGATATGGAGTTTGCCTATGATGCCATGTACGGTTCGGGGCAATTCGTTATGCGAAGATTGTTTCCAGACATCACGTTAGTTCATTGCGAGCATAACCCGCTGTTCGATGGAATATCGCCAGAACCAATTCTTAAAAATCTTCTTGAGTTCCAACAAATCATCAAGGTTTCTGGGGACATTGATTGCGGTTTAGCTAACGATGGCGATGCGGATAGAATTGCACTGTTCGATGGCGAAGGAAACTACATTGATAGTCATCATATCCTCTTACTTCTTATCCACTATTTACATAAGGTGAAAGGTGGGAACGGCAAGGTGGGAACTGGCTTCTCCTCTACAGTCAAGATTAACCAAATGTGCGAAAAGTATGGTTTGGAATTGGATGTTGTGAAAATCGGATTCAAGCACTTGTGCGGCATTATGATTTCTGAAGATGTGCTTGTTGGAGGCGAAGAAAGTGGCGGCATTGCCGTAAAAGGTCACATTCCGGAGCGTGATGGCATTTGGAATGGATTGGTGATTTGGGAATTTATGGCCAAATCTGGCAAGGGCCTTCGAGAACTCATTCAAGAAGTATATGATGTAGTTGGTGAATTCGCTTTTGAACGCAATGATCTTCATATTGCTCAATCTCTAAAAGAAGAAATTGTTGCCAACTGCGCTAACGGTGAATTTGACCATTTCGGAGATTACAAAGTTCAGCGTATTGATGATATGGATGGCTGGAAATACTGGCTATCTGACCACGAATGGGTGATGATTCGTCCTTCAGGAACCGAACCCGTACTTAGAACTTACGCAGAAGCAAGAACAAAAGAAGATGCCTTAGCTATTTTGGAAGCTTGTCGCGTTCAGATCGGGGCTTAATAATGCTCTTCAATATACTTGAACCACGAAGTCTGATAAGATTTGAACCTTCAGCTTCGACAATTGCCCACCGCAGCCTATCCATTGACCCAGAACCACCGATTGATTCTTGCACGGTCTCTTTGACGTAAATATCTTTTTTCGTGATAGATGAAAACGCTTCTTTCAACTTTTCTGAATGCACAATTAAGTAGCTCAGTCTTTTATCCAGTTGTTCAAATTCGATAGAAAGGTCTGTCGTGTCTAAATAAGCCTTGTCCACTGTTGTTCCAACAACTAAAACTTCAACCTTCCTTTTAATATTTGAGACGGAGGTTACATATTCAGCCAACTTGCGGTCTTCCTCGGACACCTCTCTTTTATGAGGCGTTTTCGATGGCTCGGGTGAAGTTTCTACGAAAACAACTTTATCCCCCTTCAAATCAATCCAAGTCACAAAATCCTGACCCGGCCAAGAACGAGTGAAAAAAGAACCAAAGCTTTTTCCAAGAACCACTTTTTTCTTCACTTTTTGTTCGAGCAACTTCTTAGTCTTATCTGAAAAAACGATAAAAACGTCTGTTTTCCTTTTGGCGTTATTCCAACCTCTGAGTTTTTTTTCAGACCCATCTAAATACGGACGAATGCCGTCTCCAACGAACAATATTCTTGCGTCTGTTTGTTCCTCTCCAACTATAGCTCGTACAGAATCGATATAAATACTGTTGTTAGGTGTTTGCGCTGAAGCAATTCCGCTTCCTAAAAAAACGATCATTATTAAAATAGAAATTCTCATAACTTATTGGTTTTGGGTTGACCCAAACCTACAGCATCACTTCTGTTAATGAAATAGTCAAAAATGGTCAATCCGCACAAGTACGTTAACACGTCCCATGCATCAGCGGTGTAAGCCGATGATAATTGCGGCAAGTAAACCTCGAAGTAAATCGTGTAAACGATAAACACTGGAATCATGTGCCATAAACTGAGTTTGTAATTAGGATCGTGCCAGCGGTAAACAGCCAAACCAAGGGTTAACACGATTGGAAAACAGAGCAAATCATCCAAATATGAATGGATAATTGGAATATAAACCCCAAAGACCTTTTCAAGAATTTGATTTACAGTTGCCAAGAACGAACAAACCAAAAACACAGGGTTGAATAGCGTTCTTTTCATCCTGAAAAAGTAGTGACCGTCCAAAGAAATAACCACGTAATTGCTGCAAAAATGAAATGAAAAACAGAAGCCGTTTTCCTTACCGCTCTCATGCCGAAACCATCTGTTTCTCGTATCCGAAGAAAGTCGTTTTCAATAAAAATTCGTTCCTTTTCTTCTCTCTCCGTTTTTTCTGAAAGCCATGTTGGGTCGAGCAACTCGTTGCAAGCGGTGCAACGGTCTGTTGGTTGCTTTTTCCAAATGGTCCAAGCTCCGCAATTGGAACATTTCTTTTCAGTTTTCATTAAAAAAAGTTGGTCAAAAGTAACTTCAAAAAAATAGTTTACTCAGAACATTTATCTGTTATTTCGGTTTGTACACATTACACTGTTTTACTAATCATTATGCGATTTCTAGCAACTGCACTTTTAGTCATTTCTACATTTACAACTTGGGCGCAAACCGGAGTAATTAGCGGCCGT
>DMRV01000367.1:1491-3370 GCA_003456455.1 Flavobacteriales bacterium | reverse complement strand
GGAGATGTTGAACTATTTGGAGAACAAGGCTTGACTAAGAAAATCTCCATCATCGGTAGTGGCTTTGCTGGGTTGGCAGCAGCTGCAAGTTGCGCCCAAAACGGGCATGACGTCACCATTTTTGAGAAAAATCATTCAATTGGCGGACGAGCTAGGCAGTTTTCTGCAGATGGATTCACATTTGATATGGGACCAAGTTGGTATTGGATGCCTGAGGTTTTTGAAAAATTCTACAATCGTTTCGGACATACAACTTCAGATTTCTACCAGTTGGACAGGCTCAGTCCCTCCTACCGCGTGTATTTCGGGAAGGACGACTTTGTAGATATTCCAGCCAATCTTGACCAAATATATGAGTTGGTTGAAAGCATGGAAAAAGGTGCTGCGGACCAGCTTAGAAAATTCCTAAAAGAAGCTGAAATCAAGTATGAAATAGGCATGAACGATTTCGTTCATAAACCCGGGCTTTCCGTCATGGAATTTGTCGATTTAAGTTTGCTAAAAAACGTGTTTCGAATGCATGTTTTTCAGTCAATGAGTTCGTACATCCGCAAGTACTTCAAGAACCCACGGCTTATTCAAATCCTAGAGTTTCCTGTGATTTTCCTTGGGGCGAAACCAAGTAAAACACCTGCGCTGTATTCGCTTATGAATTATGCAGATTGGAGTTTGGGAACGTGGTATCCGCAAGGCGGCATGTACAAGATTATTGAGGCGATGGAAACCATTTGCAAAGAGCAAGGCGTTACCATTGAAACTAATGCCAACGTTCAGAAAATTCTGACGAAAGGGAATCGCGTTAGCGGCATCAAAATCAATGAGAAAGAAATTGCTTCGGATATTCTTATCGGAAGTGCCGATTATCATCATGTGGAGCAGGAGTTATTGCCAAAGGAATTCCGAAACTATGATGAGAAATACTGGGACAGCCGTCAGCTTTCGCCTTCGTGCATGATTTTTTACGTAGGCGTGAAAAAGCAGGTGGCTCATCTACTCCACCACACCCTTTTCTTCGATACTGATTTCGACAAGCATCTAGGTGAGATTTATGACACAAAAGAATGGCCGAGCAATCCACTGTTTTATGTGTGTGCTCCTTCTAAAACAGATGATAGCGTAGCACCCGAGGGCTACGAAAACCTATTTATTCTTATTCCTGTTGCCGTGGATTTGAAAGATGAAGAAAGTACCCGCGAACATTACTTCAATGTAGTAATGGAACGCATGGAACACATCACAGGAGAAAGCATCAAGGAGCACGTTATTTACAACCGCAGCTATGCGCACCGCGACTATAAAACGGACTACAATGGCTACAAGGGAAATGCCTTCGGATTGGCCAATACGTTACAACAAACTGCCATTCTAAAGCCATCATTAAAAAATAAACGTCTGAAAAACCTTTTCTTTGCAGGACAATTGACCACTCCCGGTCCGGGCGTGCCGCCTTCATTGATCTCAGGTCAGGTGGTAGCAGCACAGATCGAGAAGGAATTTGGTCAAAAGGATTGAATAAATTGAGCACGAACGAAACCCCAAAACTGTTATTTGATCGCGCATCTTACCGATGCAGCAAGGTAATAACAAACGCTTACAGCACTTCGTTTTCGCTTGCCATCAAGTTTTTGCACAAAGATTTCGTTGATCCCATTCACGGTATTTATGGTTTTGTCCGCTTATCGGATGAAATTGTAGACAGCTTTCACGAGTTTCCGAAGGAGCATCTTCTAGAGCGTTTCAAAGAAGAAACCTACCGTGCCATTGATGAGAAAATTTCGCTCAACCCAATCCTGAACAGTTTCCAATTTGTGGTGAATGAATTCGGAATTGAACGCACATTGATTGACAAGTTCCTTGCGAGCATGGAAATGGATTTGCG
>DMRV01000367.1:314-1428 GCA_003456455.1 Flavobacteriales bacterium | reverse complement strand
CTAAGAGACTTGAAGGATGATTACAATGAATTAGGACGTTCGTATTTCCCAGGCATTGATGTTTCTAAGTTGGATGATGAAACCAAGCGAGAAATTGAAGCCGACATTAAAGCAGATTTTGATGCTGGTTATGAAGGGATTCTAAATCTTCCGAAGAAAGCTCGGTTCGGAGTTTATTTGGCGTATATCTACTACACAGCTCTCTTCAAGAAAATCTCAAACATTCCCTCATCTAGAATTCTAGAAGAACGAATCAGTATTTCTAAACCACAAAAGGCATCGTTATTGTTTGGCTCGTATGTCCGACACAGTTTCAATCTGATTTAACATCATGAGAGCTTTGCTCATCATTTTCATTCTCTGGTCAACCACTGCCGTTGCTCAGGAGCAGCTTCTAGCGAACGTTCGTCAAAACATTGGCGAAGTATTCAAGACCGATACTGTGTGCATGAAAATGCACGAGACGTTTGAGAAAACCGACATTTCTGGAAGCAATCTGCTTCTTGGTTACAAAGGAGCCGTTGAAATGGGTGTGGGCAGACATCACCCGAACGTATTCAAAAAGATGGGGTTTTTCAATGGTGGCAAGGAAAAACTTGAAAAGTCCATTGAAAACGACCCTAAAAACCTTGAATTACGCTTCCTTCGATTAACCATTCAAACCAACCTACCTTCCTTTTTGGGTTATGGCGACAACAAGGAAAAAGACAAGGTATTTGTTCTAGCTGAACTGGAAAAAGCGCCTAGCGAAGAATTTAAAAAACGTGTTCGTGGTTTCATTAAAAAAGCCGAGGAACAAGGGAAACTTTAATGCCATTTATCGCCAACATACTTTGGGTAATTGCCGCTTTCTGGTTTATGGAATTTGTGGCATGGTTTGCTCATAAATATGTGATGCACACCTTTGGTTGGTCGCTACACAAAGACCATCATCAACCTACAGGCAACTTTTTTCAGCGGAACGATATGTTTGCTGTCATTTTTGCCATTCCCAGTTGGTTGAATATGCAGCTCGGTGTAATGGCCGGTTTTGATTTCAGGTTTTACATCGGGTTAGGAATCCTCTTTTACGGCATTGCCTACACTGTTGTGCACGAAGTAATCATTCATAACC
>DMRV01000367.1:0-169 GCA_003456455.1 Flavobacteriales bacterium | reverse complement strand
TTCCGTTGGCATTCTCATTTGAGGTAAAATTGCAGTTCTACAAAAAGTGGAAAGCACTCTTCCCTGCCCTGCTCATTCCTGCAACCTTGTTCATCTTCTGGGATAGCCTATTTACCACGCAAGGTGTATGGGGTTTTAATGAGCAGTACCTCACAGGAATCAAACTTTA
>DMRV01000413.1 GCA_003456455.1 Flavobacteriales bacterium | reverse complement strand
CATTATGGCGTAATAAATGAGTTCTGGGGTAACGTCCGAGTTCTCATTAATTAGGTTTCTCATGTGCCAGAGCTCAAACTCATTTGGCAGTCGATTGAAAAATTTCTGATATGTATCCATCAGAAATTGATCTACGTTAGCCCGCATTTCAGAATCCGTTGGAACAATTACCGAAGGTGAGTTCAAGAAATTCTTGATAATCATATCCTCAATCAGTTTCAGATCACCAAAACCAGAATAAGGAACTGCCAACGTTTGTAATGCCGCTTGTGATATGTTTTGTCCAAAAAGATCTGTGTAGGCAATGGAGATAAACTCGGCAAGGCTCTTTACATAGTCCTTATTAGCGTCTGGCTTGTTGACATTTACATCGTTGACATCATAAATGATGTTCTTCTCTTTTTGACAGCCAGAAAAAGCTCCAATTAGAAGAAGGGATGCAAACAAGAATGGTATGTGTCTTCGCATGCTCATAATCCTGCAAATTCATCGGTTGAAAGAATGTCTACCTGCAAGCGTGCGTAATCGCTCGACTCCTTGTAACGAACTGAATGATAGCCCTGCTCTGCAGATGTTGGTTCTCTGAAAAGGTACCTGAAGTATAGTTCCCGCACTTGCCCTTCGTAGTAGTCGGCCGAATGCAGAAAGATGTCGATAAAATCATCTTTGTTGTTCGCTGTTTCGAAGAAAAATACCGCAACAAAGCCATCAACCATTGTAATGCCAGCGTTGTGTTCGTCACCAGTTGGGTCTCGGAAAAGGAAGTTGTTAAACATGCTCAGTACAAAATTGAATGAGCCCATATTTATCTGGTCGTAAATGTCATTAGAAACCAACCTTCTGTGCATTTCCTCCATTCCAATTGTTCCGTTTCGGAACTGAGATGGAGTAGTCAGCAACACTTCAAAATCATCTATAAGCCCTTGAATGATATCGATGAAAGGTGCGTATTGCGGATCTAGAATGATCAGTTGCGCCACCACCAATTGTTCTTGAATAGCAATTGTGTCAAACGGACTGTTTATCAACTTCAGCGCATTGAACTCCAGAACCTTATCAAAGTATTCGTCATTTGCAGTAATGTCTCCTAGAACCGACTTTCTACTTCCCAAGCTCATATTATCATTTTTCAATGTGGCAATGGCATCCGATTCTTCCTGCGAATTTGGCTCTCGACCCAACAAGCTGATGTAACACTTAGTAACGTAGTTTTCTATAACCAGCGTGGAAATAGTGGAGTCTGGCGGTGCTGTATTGTCTTCAATAACGAGCTCATCTTTCGTGCAGCCGGTAGCTAAAAGCACAACTGAAGCAAGTAACAAAACCAAACGTGAGAAAGCGTTGTTCATGAGGGGTAAACGTCAAAAATCCAGTACGATAATACGGAAAATCACATTTCGCACGTTGATAAGACGCAAAACTTAACGTTGGGTTTAACGCGATGTTGCTTTAACTAGCGTTTGCCAAATTCTGATAGAAAAATGGAGTCGCCTGGACGCCTTTCAACAATCTTCGTTACAAACAACCGCCCAAACCGCATTGTGGTCTGACAGCATATTGCCGTAAGTACCGTATTCACCAGTCATCAAAAGAAGACGATTGGAGTAGATGTGATCCACCCAATTAGATTGAGAATACGGGAAGTCTGAAGTTGAAATAATGGCGTTAGACTGCGTTGAACTAAGATTGAAATCGCCAAGTAGCACAGTCATTTCTAACGGGTTGATACTCTTTGATTCCACATAATCGAAATAGCGCTCTAAGCCAGATTTTTCAGCAGCCGAGCTATTCTCATGCCAGTTGTAGGTATTATGGTAATGAAACAAATTCAAGTATTTGTGCTCCTTACCTATGTAAATTCTAACGTACTGCGCTTTCCGTTCCCATTTATCGCCACCGGGATCTGTTTGTACCAAATGCTGGTCATGGGCTTCAATCGGAAATTGAGAAAGAATGGCGTTGCCGCCTTGCTTGTTGGTTCCAAATTTGGTGGAGGTTTGAGGAAGAAAATAACGGTACTGGTATTCTGGAAAAATAGCTTTAAGCTGATTCCAACAATCAGGTTCTACTTCTTGCAAGCAAAGAATAGACTCGCCTTGCAACATGGCGTGGAAAGAATTTAGGTTGTCGGTAAGGTTGCCTTCGCCATTTGGGCCCTTACCACCATGAATGTTGTAGGATACAATTCTGAACTCAGCAACATCCGTTAGCGTTCCATCCGGATCAATCGGAAATTCGGTCAGCGGTTCTTTCTCGCAGCTAGAGATGAGCAAAGCGAGAGAAATTGACGCAAACAGCAAGGAAAGCCTGATGAAGTTCATTGATTAATCTAATCTGAAGGAGACCTACAAGGTTTTTGAAACCTCGCAGGTCTAATTTATTCACGTTTTTCCTTCCCTCCTCTTAACTATCAGCCAAATTCTGATAGAAGAATGGAATAGTCTGAATACCTTTTAGGTAATTGAAAATGCCATAATGCTCGTTAGGAGAATGAATGGCATCCGAATCCAAT
>DMRV01000390.1 GCA_003456455.1 Flavobacteriales bacterium | reverse complement strand
CTCTACCAACTGAGCTATGCGACCACTGCGTTTCAAAATTACCAAATCTGTTTTACCAGAAATTTACCAGAAAGCTTATTCCCAAATGAAGCAAAAAATTTCTTCAAAGAAGATAAAATTTTTCTTCTTCAATCACATTCTGGACGCGCATTTTACACCATCCCGATTATTTCTCCAGTACCAATTGTTTATAGCATTCAGCAAATTCGGTGTCTCTAATCTTTGAAGCATTTTTATAGAGTTCTGGGCCATCATCAATGATAGAAAAGGAGTCAAAAATACTTAAAACGGTTGTCTCATAAAACTCTAACCAATCGCGCTCCATCACATCGCTCATATCATCATGCCCAAAGACTTTTTTGCTAAGCTCTTTGTTTCGCCGTCTCGACTCTCTCAAAACCGTTATCAAAGACCAGTGTTTTTGTTGAAGCATGTAAAGGTCATAAATATCTTCGCTCATTGCGTCGCAGAGCTTTTCATGCAATTCCTTTGAGGTCTCCCATTCCTTTGCATTAGCTTCCGCAACCGAGAAAGAAGAAAATGATAAAAACAAAATTAAGAGAATGATTTTCATTCTATTCACTCATCCCAACATCCATGATCAAGAAAATATTCAATGTCCTCGCCCATCGCTTCGATATGATCATCAAGGTTATCCAAAATCCAGTCTGGATCTTCTTCAGCATTAATTTGTTTCCCAAGTAGCGCTTCAATTTCACTTGCACGATCTTCTAGAACACGGAAATTATGGAAGTGGTCTTTGTTAGCATCATCAATCGTTTTTAATTTTTCCCAACGCAACTTTGCTTTCCCAAATTGTTCTTCTGTAGATAAGGATTCATCATCAATAACTTGTGAGATTTCGCCCAAGTAATCAACAATTTTATTTAGCGATGCCATGCTCTTTAAATCTCCTCTTAATATTCAAAAAGTATAGCCTATCCCTTCGGAGTAATGGAAGTTCTCACAGATTTAAAAGCTTTCTGAAGCGCTTTCGTGTCGCTCTTTCCATGTTTACGAATCAAGTCTTGAAGAGTCTTGGTCAGTTGCTTGAAATCTTTCAGCACCTTTTTTGCGCCGATAACTCTCGTTCGTCCAATCTTTCCCGCTGAAGAGCCGGGTCTCGGTTTGTTTGGTCTACCCTTTCGGATTAAGTTGCCGTCCCTCCTCCAAAGACCTGAAGAAATGTTGCCTCTATATCCTGAAGCCCATTTTGCTAATGTTTCCTCTCTTGAATGTGCCAATTTTCTCGGAGCAAACTTAACTTTGAGAAGTGATTGTTTTGCGTGTTTTCTGATGCGATATAACCCTCCTTCTAAACTCTGAAGGTCTTTCATATCACTCTCCTTCGCATATTCGGAAGTTAAACCAACAGAACCGGCTTTCATGATTGCTTTTGCTTCGGTCAATGTCCTTCCAGAGCGAACAAGTTTTATCATGGCATATTTGGCTTCGTTTCTTGCGACCTTCATTTGTTCCATCTCTGCTCAATCAGTCCATCGTGAAGATAATAATCTATTATGTTTTGCGGACTCATCTTCAGATCTAATTGGACTCTCTCACCGCGAATATGGACATTAGCAATTTCATGGAGAGCTTCTTGGTATTGTGCTTTAGTTTGTCTGGTGAGTATGGTTTCTGGAGAGAAGTTGTTTAGCCTTTCTTCTTCCTTCTTGATGTATTCCATAAATTCTTTGGGGGTGATTCCAGAATCAACGCCAACAAGAGAGTGATTCGCTCTCTTTTGAGCTTCAGCAGCTCTCTCTTCCAGAACCTCATAAAAGTCTCTCTGCTTGCCCACAAAGTCAGCCACAGCGAGACGATGCTCTTCAGCGTAGATCGCCTCTTCCTTGCCCCTTGCTTCTTGAGCTTTGTTCCTTGCTTCTTGCTTTAAAGCCTCAGTATCCGCAAAAATATTCAGAGATTTCTGTCTCATTGCTCCAAGTTCAGCTTCCATCTCCTTGATCACTTTCATTGTCTCTTTTCCTAAAAGATATGATTCGTGCGCTTCTGTCCCCAGTTCAGCAATTCTCACCTTCAAGTCAGCGACTTCTTTTTTCACCTCACCTAATTCCATAATATCTCCCCAACATATCTTCACGATAATCTTGTATTCCTTTCTTCATCAATCCTCGATCCATCATTCGAGTCATTGTTGTTGTGACAGATCCATCTTTCGCAACTTCCATTCGATCAGACGTGGTTTTTTGTATTCTGGAATAGAATTTCACGTAAGAAAGAAATTTATCCGCATCTATATCTTTGTAGTTTGTTTGTTTGACGAATAGCCGATAAGCATCGTGCCATTCTGGATTGCCAAAAGATTTCTCTTCGATCTTATTAGCTTCAACTAACGTCATTAATGCTTTCGATGGCAGTAATTCAAATAGTGATTTGTTCATTTAATTGTCTCCTTTTTTATGATTCCATTTGGAATCAAGTCTTGGGAAAAATTTCCCAGTATCGTGAGCCAAGCCAGTTCTTGACCGACAGCTCTCAGTTCTTCATATAATTCATAATGCTTGGGAGAAGGCATTCTTGCTCTGACACAAAAACAGCTTTCTTCTCCGCAATAGTCTTCTGATCCGCAATAATCCTCGCATCGTTTTAAGCCATAAATGGCATAATCAATCAGATCATCAAGCGAGCAAACGTCTGGACTCTCCTCGGAGATCCATTCCTCTTTTTGTTTGAGATCTTTTTTAATATCAATCAACCCGTTCAATCCTATTCTCCTTGTTTTTTAAACCCACGCCCTTTAAGACTCTATTGTTGAAAAGAAAAAAATCGTTTGTTGTGAGAGGGTTATTGTTCGTGAGCCGTTAGGCTCAGAGAACTCTTCCCTCTCATTAAACCGATTTTGACGAGACCCTTCTTCGAGTCATGCTTTTCTTTTCAAGGAAATGGTCTTTATTAAAGCTGAAAAAGTGTTCTTTTGTCTTAAATGGTCTTCATTGAAGAGGGCGATTTGATTTGTTTCTCAAGCTCATCTTCATGGATATAAATAAGCGCCCCTTCCGCATGACGCGTCTTATGATAAAGCTCCCAGATCCGACTCAGAATAGGTCGATCTGGTCTCCTAATCTTCACGACATCTTTCATCGTGTCCAACATCCTTAACTCAGGGTCGGAGAAACTCGCAGACAATCCGAGTTTGATCTTTTTACGCAAAATTGCGCCGATTGCTTCATATTTCTCTGCAACCTTCATGCTCTTAATAACTCGACCACCATATTCTTTGTAATATTGATTGAAGAGATCATTCTTCCATTCGCTCTTCTTCTCTCGCGCAACTTTTGTCCATATTTCTAATTCAAGATTTTTCCCAATAATCTTCGTCGCAAAGTCCTCGAAACTTCGCACCACTCCTTGCCCTCCGCTCGCCAAAACAAGGCGATAGTAATCACGATAATTGTCTCGAATTAGCTGAGTTATCTCTTTGCTTTCCTTTTCGGGAATTAAGCCAACCCACAACGACCCCGCAGGCGCGGTCAAAAACCATTTCGCTAAATTCCCGAAGCTACCGTTTGGAAATAAACGCTTTTCAAGCGCATCTAATAAAATGCCTGTTTCTTTGTAGTAAAGCTCCGGATCTAAATCCATCGCAATTCTTGTCTCAACATCCATAGACAGAATTAATCTCAGATTTTCAGCAGTGTTCACGTCAATCCCCTTCTTAATATCCGCAAGCTCTTCGGGAAATATAGATCCATCGTCTTTCACTTGAGTCCAACTTTTTAAACCTTCGTCCCATTGAGTGAAGTTAGAAAATAGCTTTTGCCGTTTAAACGGCTCTGACTCCCAATTCTCAACCTCTTTTTCTACATCAATCACGCTCTCTAAATAATCAGTCCGAAAGGCTAAATATTCCTCGGCTCTTCCTACCGTAGAAATCTCAGCTTCTAAAATCCTGGCACCCATTCCCGCCAAGTGAAGCTTCGTTAGCCATCTCTTATTCGCTCGATTCGCAGCTCGGTCATAACATTGAGCAATTTCAGTCGCATGAAGCATCTTTTCGCCAGTTCGAGCATCCTCCAGATATTTCTTTTCTGTTTCAGGCGGTAGATCAAAGCGAAGTTCGCCTCGATATATCAACGCGTTTTTATAGATCGGAAATGTTTGGTTGTTTTGAACACAAATCAAATGGTCAACAATCTTTCGATCTCTTCGATGCCCTTGAATCGCATCATCAGGGTCATTGATATATCGGTGAATGCCAAAAGAGAAGTCCATAGAATATTTATCATCATCAAACATCAACGAAACATTATGTCGCGCCCAAGTTGTTGTAATTATTCCGTCCAGATCTCCTTTGTCCGTCTGGTCGATAATGTAATCTTTCAGTCCTTGTTCTTTGAGTAGTGTTCCCTTGAAATCATTCTTCAAGTCATCAGCAGTGAAAGCTTGAATTTTTTTATTTGGGCAATGTCTCTTTAAAAATTTAACAAACGATTTAAATTCAGGCTTATTTTTGTCCGCAAAGTCCACTGTTCCCCAGAAACGATTTCCTCTATTAATTCGATCAACAATCTCCCAAGCTAAATCCGTCTCTTCCTTAAAAAATGTCCAGTTTGACCCTTCAGCGTAGTCAGTATTGTTGCGATAATATTTAATTCTTTGTTCACATTCAGATGCCGTCCTTCCGAGAATATCCAACGTGTATCGCTCGTTGATGTCAGCTGATAAGAAGAAACTCCGCTTCGCGTGGGAGATCAGATCAAAAAGAGTCTCTAATGATTCTCGGAAGGAGGCAGAAACTAATTGTTTAGAGCTTGGCTCTAATGTGTATTTCTTTCCATATGATTTTAATAGTTGAGTTATTTCATCAACGTAGATGCAATCGAATGTATTTCTGTATTCATTGAATTTTGAAAACTTAGAAAGACTTCCCGCGCAAATTACAAGCCTGTCAAAAGATGCGATTGCTCTCTTAACCGATTCAGCATCTTTTCCGAAAGCGTGGTAATGATTCCAACCCACTCCGAGCTTTCTCGCAGTTTCGTAAACATCATTTCGGTTGGGAGTAATAACTAAAAGCCTAACGCCTTCCCCATAGCGTTGAACGTCTTCTTTGATAATTCCCTCAAACTTTCCAGACCCAATTCTCCCATGAACAATATGCATTCCTTGTTCTGAGATATTGGGTTGCAAATGATTTCTGTGGAGTTGTCGTTGAGGAATTTCAGTCTTTTCAATCCCCCATCTTTCATAGACAAGCGGGTCTTTTGCTTGCATAAGACTCGCGGCCAGTACGCGAGCCTTCTTTACCTTTCTTTCAAAGTTAGCTGGATCTAAGTAGATTTTCGGATATTTTTGAAGCTCTGCCCAAAGCAAATGATTTAATCCGTCATCATCATTAAGAGCATGGTGAATCAGTTTAGTAAGAAATTGGTTCATTAGCTCGGGCGAGACTTCTTGGCCCTCAACGGATTTCAATCCATGAGTCTTGTAATGTTTCCAAAGCGAATCAAGATTCATCGAACTGATCTCAACTTCTTTCTTGCTTCAATTCCTTGCCAGACAAAAACGCGAGCTTTTTCCTTCGCCTCTTCTATCTCTGATTCAATCATGAGCTTCCAATTAGCCAAAGAAACATCATCAGGGCGATCATTCATATAATTTTTAAGCAAAGCCTTGAATGCGAAGCCTTGAGTGCTGTATCGAAGCCTTCTGTAGTAATTTCTGATCTGACTATCGCAATGAGAGTGGGGGTGAAATTCATTCTGGATTTCTATCGGTTTCCAAAGAGGATAGAGCCTTATGTAGTCATCCTCAGTTAATCTAATACCTTTTGCCATCTTTTTTCGGGTTAATCCTCCTTCTTTGTAGTGTTTTACTCCTTCTTAAAAGACTAAAAATTCTTCTTATTGATATTTAATGTTATTATTTTAACAAGTTTGAGCTTCTCTGTCAAGATTTAAATTTTGTAAGGTGTTGATTTTAAACGATTTTTATGGGTTTGCTGCGGAGACTTGTGATAGGGTATTATAAGGAATTGAATAAGGAGATATGGATATGGATTTAAAAGTATTTGCAGTAGTTATAACCACCTTTGCGCTCTCAAGCTGCATACAAGAGCCTTACGAGATAGACTACTACGAGTGTCTGTTAAACAACGGAACGCCGGATTACCAAGTGTATCCAACAGAGGTCACTCTTTCGATTGATAGAACGAATGGAAAATTTGGTGTAGACGGGGTGGAGCATGATCTTACGTCCACTGAGAAAAGGCTCTTTACAACTTTTCAAGAGGAGACTAGCTATAATATTCATAAATTCCGATACATGTTCATACCGAAAAATCCACTGACAAGACCTTTTTTAACCGTGAATTCAACTTTGCGTTACCACACCTCATTCGTCCCTTATGAAGAATACACAGAGGACGGATTTTGTAAATTTATTAAAAGTGAGTCGTTTTAGTGGGTATGGATATGGATGTAAAAGTATTCAAAATCTGGAATGTTCGTTAAGACATCTGGAAAAGGAAAGAGCTCAAGTTGGAATACGGTGAAATAGTTTAGGCAAAAGAAAACCCGCCGAAGCGGGTTAAGTTTTTTATTTTAGATTTACATTCCTAAGAACTTAACAACTATAACTCCTAAAAATGCTCCACTTGCTATCAATGCCATCTCTTTCCTTGATGGTTCTTTGTTACTTGTCCAACCATACATGGGAGCTTGTCCTTCTGTGAATCTGTCGAGTGCCTTTTTCATTAGAATGGCACTCCCCGATACATCGCTTCCATTTCTTCATGGATATTTCTGAACTCTGGCTTTGTGCTCTCTCCTGTTTGGTATAGCTTTTCCAAAATTGCTTGAGCGGGTGATTGTCCTAAATCAATCTCTTGTTGCTTTGGAGCAAGTCCTAGGTCAGCTGAACGAAGGTAAACTCCAAATTCGTCTGGGGCGGTGTATTCTCCCCAATAAGCTCCCATATCTTCTAAATATTCACCTGTTTCTTCACCCATCATTGATTCACCGATACTAATATCGTGCAAATCACTGAAGCTTTTTGTTGGATGAATCTTTGCCAAAGCTTCTTTCATTCCTTGAATGGAGCCGTCAAAGACGGCTCGTGCTTCATGGTCTACATATATCGTTGAGAGGAAAGTTACGTTGTTCATTAGACCACCTCCTGCAAGTTAGCTTTCTTAACCCAATCCTTCTGGTCTTCGTTCCATCGAATTGTTTCAGGATCAAGCTCAACCCAAAGATCAGTTTCAGCGTCATATTCCTTCTTAGGGGGATTATCAGCATCAATCTTTGTCTTAGGAGCACAAGCTCTGCCGCACATTTCATCAATTACAGGATTATCACCACGCTTCAAGTTTTCTAAATATGATTTGAACTCCTTGAGGGTAGCTAATACTTTATCTCCTACCTTCCCGTTCGCATCTGTTTTTAGCTTGAAATAGTCGAGACGTTTCTCTTCTACTTCTCCTGTTGCGTTATCTGTTACATTAAAAATATTGATATTTTGCACTCTTTCCAATCCAACTTTGAAGAATACGTGGACTATATCTTTCTCAGGATAGCCATCTTCCGATTTGTGGAATGTAAAGCAATCACTCTTCAAAGGGGGAAATATTGCAGGCCCTTCTATCCATCGTCCTTCAGCGTGATCGATTGACTGATTCAACTTCACTATTGCTTTGGCGATTGCTCTTGGGAAGCAAGGTTCTGCTTCTTTGTTAGCTCCGCCCTTTCTAGTAGCGTGTGAATCAAGATTTCGTGCATTAAAGTTAAAGTGTGTCATTTGCGTACCTATTTAAGTTAGTTTGTCTTTCATTGTTGTCCATACCTTTCGGCAGGGGTTTAAGTTACTTCTCATAAATAATGTGTTCTCTTATTTATGGTTCCTATTTTACTGCTTTTTACTTTTTTGTCAACTTCTTTTTTACTTTATTTACTTCTTTGTTTACTTTTTTATATTCTTTTTGAACTCACCACTATTAGATCTTGCCCTTTACGAATATGTATCTATTAGACCATCTATAGCCTTCTTTGTCAACTTTATTTATCTTCTTTTCGTCTTTTTTCAGCATCTTTTCGCGATTTATTTTAAGGAACAGCTCTCATGCGGGTTTCAGCTATGCTCCTAAGATGGCTTGTTTTAAATATTCTTCATTATGTGAAACATATTCCGCAGTTGTGGCAATATTTGAGTGATTCATGAGAGTTTTAAGCGCAACAATATCCACTCCAGAGCGAAGAATATTTGTTGCAAAGCTTCTGCGCCCGCTATGCGATGATGCTTGCTCAAACCCCGCAGAGCCATAAAGCTTCAACATTAGGTGCGATAAGCTGTTAGGAGTAAACGCTGTGCCTTTCTGGGACATAAACAGCGCATCTACGCCCTTCCTGTCTCTTCTGATGCGTAGAAAGTCTACTAATGCCGAGCGCAGTTCAGGATGATTAATATACGCCGCATAGTTCTTGCCACCTTTCACAATAGAACTATGTAGATTTACTACTTCCTTCAGTTTTCCACTTGAATCAATAACATCATTTAACCGAAGACCCGCAACAGAACCTATCCGCAGTCCCGCCCGATAAGTAAGCAAATAAATTGCTTTGTTTCGCTCCGAATGGCGCGAGTTTGAGAGAAATTGAAGCATAGAGCTGTGCTGTGCTTGGTCTAAAGTAGATGCTTTGCCTTGTTTGCTCATAATAACCATCCTTTTCAATGACTTAGGAGAAAAGAACATTTAAACGCTCTTTTCTGTGATTATTATAACATTCTTCTTTCGGCGCTACAAAGGCTTCTTTTAAGGTAGGCGGGTTCTTAAACTAGGAATTTACGTCTTCTTTTGGACACCTGAGCACGTAAAACTTCAGTTTATTTGTCTTCTTTTATTTCTTTAGCCTTCTGAGAAATCACTGAGGCAGACTCTATAGGCTGTTGAGTATCGAGAGAAGTTGTAAACATTTCTAATATACTTTGCAATCTTCTCATCGTGGTCAGATAAAGTGTCAAAGTTGTTTGCTTCAACTGCTTTTGCAATCGCAATGCAATTAGTCCTAGTCTCTCCCACCTTCAAGAAGTTCGCTATTATTACGAGAGAAACGACCCCTATAAACCATTGAAGTCTTTTATCCATCTTTTGTATCTCCTATTTAACCAGTGAAGCAAGTTGTCTTGCTGTTTTCTCTGTGGAAACATTAATGTAGCTTTGTCTTAACATTTTTTCAGATGTTCCAGTCATTCGAGCAATATTCTCAAGTCCCAATGTTGGATAATCATCAAACATCTTAGTATGAAAATACCCTCTCATGGAATATGGAGCTAATCTTTCGCTTTGCTTTATTGATTTGGTTTCTAATCCAAGCTTAATGAGCATTGTTTCCCATTGTTTACGATAAGTAAGTATTGGGTCTGCTTTCTTAATCCCCGCAGAAGCATCACCCGCTTTTCTTTCATGAGTGTGAGCGAACAAATATTCTGGCTTCCCCATTCCTCTATCTTTGTAAAGCTCCTCTAACATTTCAAAAGCTTCATAAGCGCCGGGCAAAATTAAAGCATCATAAGGTTCGAGTTCTTTCTCGTTAGCGCGATGCAAGAGACGAATCTCGTCTTCATCTTTTGTCTTAGGTATGACTTTATAATCTTCCCAACGCATAGCATTCTTGATTCGGCTTGGTGGGCGAATGCCTGTATTTGAGCAAATGAGCAACCAACAATGAAATTGAAGATAAGCGTCTCTCATGCGAAGAGCAATTCTTGGTTGTTGATACCGCGCGCGAGTATATTCAAACATCATCTCAAAGTTTTCTTGAGTCAGAAATCTTCTTGAAGCTTGTTTCGCATTTACAGCAGGAGCTTTTATGCGTGGAGCGAAATCAACGAGGTCTTTAGATTCGGCATAAAGCCATATCTTTCTAATTTGAGTTCCCATCTTTCCAACATGGGATGGACTCCAATCATGTTTCTTCGCCCAATCTCGCAAAGTGTTGAGGTCTTTATTCCTAATCTTGGTTATGTCTTGCTCTGGAAGTGTTGTCCAAAAGCCTTCCAAATAGTTGTGAAAGCGAATGACTTGTTCTTTTTTAGATTTGTTCCAATATTTTCCTTCCTTGCCTCCATAGACTTCATGAATTGGTGCCTTATTTGCAGCTACCAATTTTTCATTTTTATCAGCAAGGCCACAAACCAAGTCTTTCCATTCTTTGGCAATATCCGCGACATTATGTATTTTGAAAGGGTCGGCAGTAATGCCAATTTTTGGAGCTATTTCTTCAGCCATTTGAAGCGCAACACGGCGAGCTTTATTTCTATTTGCCTTTCGTCCGTCTTCATATTTGATTTTTGTTGATACCCAACGGCTCTTGTCTTTCTTCTGAAGCGGGTCGTATGCATAGATATATGCGTACCACATTCCATTTGGCTTTACGCCGAGTTTAATGCCTTTATCGACTTCTTCGATGTTGGTCGGGTAACTCATAGCTTTTTACCAGAAATTTACCAGAAAGAAGTCTTATTATGCCTTTTCAGACCCTTAAATCAAGGGGTTAGGCGAGTTTTACCAGAGTTTTACCAGAAAGTTTTTCTGTTTTTTAGGGTTGAATCGGGCTGAGAAGCAGTATTGGAGGGGGTTTTGGTATTAGATTCCCGCCATGTCATGACGGCGCTCTACCAACTGAGCTATGCGACCTTTAATCCCGCGACGGGCAGTTTACACGCCAACTTCGGTTTAGTCTATCGAGAGATTGGGTGTATAGAACTTCACCTATACAGAATTGGTACTTATTTAGCCAAATATTCTGACAAATGCTGGTGGAAATTAACAATAGCCTTTTCGAAGTATCCAAACGTTAAATGATCATTAGCTCTTGTCT
>DMRV01000172.1 GCA_003456455.1 Flavobacteriales bacterium | reverse complement strand
TGTATTAGTAACCGATTCCGAAACGCTTGTTGTAAGCTCTGGAGGCGAGGCATCCGTGGTTATTCAATCAATCCGCTAGGTTTAAAGTTCCTATTTTCGCGAGCTATACGACACAAATAAATCGTCATGAAAAATTTCCGTTCCCGCAGCTTGGCTGCTCTACTTGTCTTTTGTGGAATTATGGTTGGCCTTTCAGGTTGCTATAAAGACACCTTCGATTTTGACCGTATGCGAGATGACGTAATTACTTGGGAACCAGACATTGCCTTTCCCATTGTTTATTCGGTTCTAGATGCAGAGGAAATCATCAGCTCTTCGGATTCAACAAATATCTATCAGTACGATTCGGATAATTTCATCACCCTAATTTACAGAAGACGAGTTTTTTCTCAAACCGTAAACGATTTTTTCCAACTCCCTCAGAATCAAACGCTGAACAGCAACATGAATTTGGATGGTGCTGAAATAAGTCAGTTCACATCAAGCGGAACGGTTCAATCCACGCTAAATACAGGTATGACCTTAAGCCTGACTGGTCCTGGAGGTTCTCAATTGGATAAGATTGTTTTTCAAAATGGGAGCATGAATATTGCGTTTACAAGTAATTTCGAACATAGCGGAAATCTGTTCGTAACCATTCCGGAGCTCAGGCTTAACGGAAACCCTTTTTCACAGACTTACGCCATCAATTACACCAGTGGAGCGGTAAACGTTGACATTGACATTCCACTAGCCGGATACGAAATGGACCTTGATAATGGCAGCGGTCCAAACACGTTTCCAATCAACTATACGTTAACCTTGAACCAAGGCGTAGGTGTTACCCCAACTACAGCCAATCAGGTACAAATCAGCCATACGTTTAATGACCTTAGAATGGCCTTTGCTGATGGTTATTTCGGAAACTTCAACCTTGAAATAAACCCAGGTGAAGTTCAATTAGACATTGCGCAAAACAATCCTGGCACCATCTATTTTGAAGACCCAAGGTTTAAACTCAAAGTAAAAAACACCATTGGTGCTGAGATGAGTGTTTCCATTGATGAACTTTATGCAGCTGGAGATCCTGGACAATTAGACGTTGATATTTCCCAGCTTCTTCCAAGCGGTCAGTTCATAATTCCAGGAGCTCCCGCTGTAGGAGACTCGTCCTATTTGGAGTATTATTTCACGCAGAATAATAGCAACATTAAGCCAATAGTAAACACGGGATATGATAAAATCTATTATGATGTGGCTGCATCAGTTAACCCAAGCGGGCCCGCGTACAACTTCGCATCACTCAATAATTCTGTAGAGGTTATTGCTGAGGTGGAGCTTCCGTTTGAGGGATATTCAGATCACTTCACTATTATAGATACCGTTGAGGTTCCGTTTGACGAGGCCGAAAGTTTTGCGGACAACATTGAGAAAGGATTGTTGAGAGTCAATTCTGTGAGTCATTTTCCGGTAGATGGATTATTGAAACTATACTTCGCGGATGAGAACTATGTACTAACCGATTCGGTGCTTACAAATGGCGAGTTCATAATCCGTTCGGGAACGGTAAACGCGGATGGAAAAACAATTTCAGCTACGCAAACCAACAATGACATCGAGCTTGATAGACAGCGAATTGATGCGCTGTTTGCTTCAAGATATCTATTCATAGCAGCAGATATTACAACTACAGATGACGCAGACAGGAACATCAAGTTATACGCAGAAGACACCATTGAAATTCGCATTGGGCTTCGTGTTAAGCTTAAGGCTGATTTAACTGTCATTGACGAATTCTGAGAAACTAAACCAAGTAACGACCACACCAACCAATAATGGCGTATTCAACTTTTAAGAAAAGCATATCGCTTTTCGTAGTTATCGTACTTACCGCTTGCTCCTTTCAGGCAAAAGCGCAATACGATTTTACAATGCAAGGAATGACTCTTGTTCCGCAGCGTATGTACATCAACCCATCGTTTATACCTGATAGCAAATGGCACATTGGTATTCCCGTACTTTCTAGCAATCACATCACGCTTGGGTACAGCGGACATGCGTACTCACAACTTGTTAGAAAAGATGGAAATGATTCTCTTTTTGTCGATTTACAAGGCGCATTAGACAAAATGGGTAAGACCAATTATCTAACTATGAATGCCAAGATTGATTTGTTGTCATTCAGTTTTACTGTTGGCCCAAACAAGAATAACTTCATTTACTTTAATAGTTCGCTTAGAATTTCTTCCAGGTTTACACTTCCTCGACAGGGTCTTGAGTTTTTATGGAAAGGGAATGCAGCCTTTTTGGGAGAAACGATTGACCTTAAAAAACTCAATGCAGACGCATCTGTCTACACCGAATATGGCATTAGCTACGCAAGAAAACTGCTCGATAAAAAGCTAAGAGTTGGTATAACTGTTAAGTACTTGAACGGATCTGCAAATGCCTCAACAGACAACAGAGGCTTATCCATCTTTACGGACCCGAACAACTTCAACATTACAGCACAAGCAGATTTTACGGCTCGTACATCTGGCTTCTTCAACGATATCGATAATATCAACCCATTGAACATCGCGTTCTCAGGAAATCACGGTTTTGCCTTCAATATTGGTGCGCATTATATGATTGATGATAAATGGGAGGTAGCAGCAAGTGCCAATGATTTGGGTATGATTTTTTGGAAAGACAACATCAAAAATTACGACCTGAATGATGCCAGCTTCACCTATCAGGGATTAGATCTTGTAGAATTCTTAACGCAGCCAGATAGTGCTGATGTTTTCAATGAATTTGTTGATACGCTGACCTCTGTTTTCGACATTCAAGAAAACGAAGACAGCTACAGCACAACGCTAAGTTCTCAGATTTACATTAGCGGAGCTTACAACTTTACTGATAAAGACAGATTAGGATTGGATTTCTATGGCGAAATTTTCAAAACACACTTTGAGCCAGCTGTTGCCCTTAACTATACGCGCAAATTCGGAACCATCTTCCACCTCTCTGGAAGCTACATGTACAACGCCAGAAGTTTTGCCAATTTCGGGTTTGGTTTTGCGCTTACCCTTGGCCCTGTTCAATGGTATTTGGCAATGGACAATGTACTTGCTCCAATTATTCCTCAGCATTCTCAGAATGCTCATTTCCATAGTGGGCTAAACTTTGTGGTTAATTACAAAGACAAGGGCATTAAAGACCGCGATGGCGATGGCATTGAAGACAAGGTTGACAACTGCCCAGATCAATTTGGACTGGAGTTATACTTAGGTTGCCCCGATACGGATTTGGATAGCATTCCGGACCACGTAGATAATTGCCCAACAGAAGCTGGTCCTAAACTAAATGGTGGCTGCCCTTGGGGAGATAAAGATGAAGATGGGCTTACCGACAACATTGATGAATGTCCTGAAATGGCAGGACCAGAAGAAAACAATGGTTGCCCTTGGGGAGATATTGATGGTGATGGCGTAACAGACAACATTGATGCGTGTCCAGAAGTGGCTGGACCGCCAGAAAATGATGGTTGCCCTTGGGGAGATAGAGACGAAGATGGCATCTTAGATAATGAAGATAGTTGCCCGGATGAGGCAGGACCAGTAGAAAACAAAGGCTGTCCGTGGGGAGATAGAGATGGTGATGGTGTGCTTGATAATTTAGACCGATGTCCTGATGTTCCTGGCCCAGCAGACAATGACGGTTGTCCGTATCAAGATTCTGATGGAGATGGAGTAATTGACTTAGAAGATGACTGTCCGAGAACTCCGGGTCCTGTTGAAAACAAGGGATGTCCTGTAATTGAGAAAGAAGAACAAGAAGTATTGAATACAGCTTTCGAGAATCTCGAATTTGAAACAGGAAGTGATGTAATTGCAAGTTCTTCGTACGAATCTCTTGACGGACTATCAGAACTCTTGATTAAGAAACCCGATTATAAACTGCAAATTTCTGGTCATACAGATGATGTAGGAAGTGCCGAATCAAACCTCAGACTTTCTGAGAAACGTTCTAAATCGGTTTCGAAATACCTTAAAAACAAGGGTGTAAACACAGATAAGTTTATTGTAGAATGGTTCGGAGAAACCCAACCTGCTTACCCGAACGACACAAAAGAAGGTCGCAGCAAGAACAGAAGGGTTGAAATGGAGGTTGTATTTGAATAACCACAAACGCTAGAATTAGAAACAAGGAAAAACAGTTAAAATGAAAAAATCGAAATTGAAATACTGGAT
>DMRV01000394.1 GCA_003456455.1 Flavobacteriales bacterium | reverse complement strand
ATCAGGCTTCACAGCATCTCCATCGACTTGAATACCAGCCAGAAGAGTTTCGATGTCTGTTTCTTCCATTGGTTTGTCTAGAAAGACATGATAAATCTGCTTGATCTTGGCTGCTGAATTAGTAAGTCGCTTGGCCATTTCGCCATCATTTGTAAAAAGCAACAATCCCATTGTATCGCGCTCCAATCTTCCTACAGGATAAACCCGCTCTTTACATGCCTTTTTCACCAAATCCATCACCGTTTTTCGGCCTTTTTCGTCCGTTACGTTAGAAATGAATCCTTTCGGCTTATTCAACAAAACATATCGTATTTCCTCACCTTGCAACACTTTTCCTTCAAACTCAACCTTGTCATCAACTTGGACCCTAAGACCCATTTCTCGGACAATCTTTCCGTTTACCTTAATCTTTCCGGTAGCAATGAGCTCATCTGCCTGGCGCCTAGAACACACACCGGCTTTGGCTACATATTGATTCAATCGTGGAAGTGAGTTTGACTTTTCAGCTACGACAGGTTTTTTTTTGCCCTTACCATAACTGACTCGCTTCTCAGCTTTTTGCTCATCTCTATTAGACGGGGCAGTTGGCTTCTTCCTAAAAGCTTCAAATGGTCTTTTACCATTGTTGGATTCAGTATTTGAATCGCGCTTCTTTCTGCCGAACGGCTTTTTTCCTTGGTCTCTCATTGCGTGTCAAAGATAGTTGGCTAAAAGCGCTACGCTAGCGGAAAGAACGCATCTTCCATGTGGTCGATGTTTGTTTTGTTTCCGAACGTAACTACGGAGATAATATCAAAGCGGGCTTCTAAGTCAATTTCAAACTTTTCTAGATAAGCATTTGCCGCCTCAATAGTTCGTTTCTGCTTTCCTTTCACAACTGATTTACTCGGGTCTCCGAACACATCGGTTGAACGTGTTTTTACTTCCACAAAAACCATTGTATCTCCGATTCTAGCCACAATGTCAAGTTCGTTTTTGCTGAAACGCCAGTTTTCCGCTAGAATGGAATAGCCCTTTTTTTGGAGCAACGCTACAGCAAGAGTTTCGCCTTTTTCGCCTAGTTGATTGTGCTCAGCCATGTCAGACTGAATTTACTGATCCTTTTTCAGAGCAATAAAAGAACCGATAGCCAACACATCCATTTCGGTGCTTAGAAAACCGTTGATTGCGTCTTCAGGAGAACAAACAATTGGCTCATTGTTCACATTAAAACTTGTGTTGATTGCAATTCCGTGCCCTGTTTTTTCTTTCAGCTTAAAAAGAAGTCGGTGCACCTTCGGATTACTGTCTTTACTCACAGTTTGAACGCGCCCTGACATGTCTACGTGTGCCACGGAAGCAAATTCTGAACGTACAGTGTCTAACTTTTCTAGCCACGGCAAAGAGGTATAATTTTCAGGTAGCGGATTATGCCATTCATCTTTCCATTTGTGTACCTGAAGCATATAAGGTGATGGTAATTTCACATCGAAATAACGTTGGAAATCTTCTTCTAAAAGAATAGGAGCAAATGGTCTAAAACTCTCTCGGAACTTGATTTTCAGGTTTACTTTTTTCTGCATTTCAGGATTACGTGCATCAGCAATAATGCTGCGACAGCCCAATGCTCGAGGTCCAAACTCCATTCTGTCTTGAAACCAACCGATAACGTTCGCTCCGATTATCAAGTCACTCACTTTTTCTGTCAGTTCTTCTTCGGTTCCGACCTTGAAAAAATTGATTCCTTTTGCGTTCAGCGCAGCTTCAATTTCTTCGTCTGAATACTCTGAACCAAGCAATGAACCAGACATCGCATCGGGACGAATGGTGGTTCGTTCCTTTCCTTCAAAAATGTGATAAGCGGCCAAAGCAGCACCAATTGCTCCACCCGCATCTCCAGCCGCAGGCTGAATGTAAACCTCACCAAAAAGCCCGCTGTTGATGAGCTTTCCATTGGCTACACTGTTCAATGCTACGCCACCAGCAAGGCAAATATTATTGCATCCTGTTTTCTCTTTGGCGGTCTTGGCCATTTTCAAGAAAATATCTTCAGTCACTTGCTGAATAGCCAACGCCATATCGCAATGCTCACTCAGCATTTCGTCTTTAGCATCCCGTTTTTTTAGGCCAAACAGTTGTTCCCATTTGTTGTCCTTCGCCATGCGTAAACCCGTGGCGTAATTGAAATACTGCTGGTCTAACCAAATAGAGCCATCCTCATAAATGGTTACCAGGTTTTCCGTGATGAGTTTCACATATTTAGCCGTTCGTTCTCCTTCTGGATTACCGTACGGAGCAAGCCCCATCATTTTGTATTCGCCTTTATTTACTTCAAAGCCTAAATAATACGTGAATGCGGAGTATAGAAGCCCTGCCGAATGCGGGAAATTCATAGTGGCAAACATCTCAATGTCCTTACCCGAGCCTTTGCCAATACTTGCCGTGCTCCATTCGCCCACACCATCAATTGTGAGGATGGCCGCATCTTCAAATGGAGATGGATAAAATGCCGAAGCCGCATGAGAAAGGTGGTGGTCTGGGAATCTGATTGGAAGTTTTTTCACCTCTTTCGAGTCAGAGATTTCCTTTAGTCCATTTCTGATCTCACGTTTGTGAAACAGCTTTTCGCGCAGCCAAACAGGCACAGCTTTATGAAACGAGACAAAACCGCTTGGCGCAAATGCATAATAGGTTTCAAGCAGGCGCTCAAATTTGAGTAACGGCTTGTCGTAAAACGCAATTGCATCAACTTCTTCAAGCTTGATGTTGGCAAAATCCAAGCAAAAGCGAACTGCATTTACGGGAAAGGAAGCGTCCTGCTTCTTCCGCGTAAAGCGTTCTTCTTGCGCTGCCGCGATGATTTTTCCCTCAACAATTAAGGCAGCGGCAGAGTCGTGGTAAAAGGCAGAAATGCCGAGGATTGTCATTTAGCTATTCTCCCAATTCATCGTACGTTCAACCGCTTTCTGCCAGCCTTTGTAAAGTTTTTCGCTTTCTCCAGGTTCCATATTAGAACTGAAGGTTCGGTCGATGGCCCAGTTCTTAGAGATTTGTTTTTTCTCATAAAATCCAACTGCAATTCCTGCTAAATAAGCTGCGCCTAAAGCAGTTGTTTCAATCACTTTTGGTCGCTGAACATCGGGTTGCAAAATGTCTGATTGGAACTG
>DMRV01000193.1:6796-9977 GCA_003456455.1 Flavobacteriales bacterium | reverse complement strand
GCAACACATGTTAAGAACGTGCTTAGTTATTCTGATCATTTTCAACACCTCTTTGACTTGGGCACAAACTGAGATTACACTTGAAGACATTTGGAAGAATGGGACATATCGCACCGAAGGTGTGTATGGGATTCGATCGCTGAATGATGGAGAACATTATACCACGCTTCAGAAAGAGGGTGTTGTCAAATACAATTATGAAAGTGGTGATTCGGTTGACATTGTTGTGGCCGCCTCTGATTTGAGGGTGGACGAGCAGCTTGTGAGAATTGACGATTACGAATTCAATAAAAGCGAAATGAAATTGCTGCTGGCCACGGAGGAGAATCCGGTTTACCGCCATTCGTCCAGCTATAAATATTATGCGTTTGATAGAACGGATAAGAAGATGCTCGAAGTGGCAAACGGCAAGCATGTTTTCCATGCCACTTTTTCGCCCGTTTCTAACCAAGTAGCGTATGTAAAAGACAACAATCTTTTTGTTGAAGACTTGGATTCTAAAACCATCATGCAGATTACCACAAACGGTGTTCTAAATGAGATTATTAATGGCATGAGCGATTGGGTTTATGAAGAGGAATTTGCATTCACGAAAGCATTTCAATGGTCGCCAGATGGCCGGTTTGTCGCCTATTATGAGTTTAATGAGAAGGATGTGAAAGAATTCTCGATGACGAAATATGAAGGAAACCTCTACCCAACAGAAGAACGCTTTAAATATCCCAAAGCAGGCGAGGAAAATTCGAAAGTGAAGATTTTCATTTATAACGTTAATCGGGAAGCGAATGTGCAAGTTGACTTAGGTGAACGTGCTGATATTTATATCCCACGCATCAAATGGACTAAAGACGCAACAACGCTTTCCGTCCAACGGATGAACCGTTTGCAAAACCGCTTGGAGCTACTTTTTGCCGATGCCTTGATGGGTAAAACGCGTGTGGTTTTGAAAGAGCAATCAGAAACCTATATCGACATAACTGATAACCTTACGTTTTTGGAAAATGGACAGGAATTCATTTGGAGCAGCGAGAAGGACGGTTACAACCATCTGTATTTACATGACGTGGCAGGGAATGAAAAAGTACAGCTGACATCAGGCGAATGGGATGTGACTTCTTTTTATGGAGTAGATGCAAAAGGCAAGAATTTCTATTACCAATCTGCGGAAGAAGGTCCAACACAACGACACGTTTTTGCGGCCTCTCTTAACGGAAACTTCAAGCGTAAACTCACCCCGAATAAGGGACAGAATTCCGCACTGTTCAGCAAAACGAATGAGTATTTTATTAACAGACATTCAGATGCGAATACGCCACCATTCATTTCGCTTATCGCTAACAAGGGCAAGCAAATTCGAGTGCTAAAGGATAATGCTTCGCTAAAGAAAAAGTTGATTGCTGTTAATGTACCACAAAAGGAATTCTTCTCTTTCAAACCATCTCACGGAACATCGTTAAATGGCTGGATGATAAAACCTACCAACTTCGACCCAACTAAGAAATACCCTGTGCTGGTTTCCATCTATGGCGGCCCTGGAAGTAACACGGTTAATGATTCTTGGGGTTCTAAAACGCAGATATGGGAAATGATGTTGGCCCAGCAGGGCTACATTGTAGTTTCGGTTGATAATCGTGGAACTGGAAATCGGGGACGTGATTTTAAGCACAGCACATACAAACAACTTGGGAAGTTGGAGGTGGAAGATTATATCGAGACAGCTAAATATCTTGGGAAACAGGGCTATGTGAATGCCGCCAGAATTGGAATGTATGGCTGGAGCTATGGTGGCTATATGAGTTCGCTTGCATTAACCAAAGGAGCAGATTACTACTCTATGGCAATAGCCGTTGCACCTGTAACCAACTGGCGTTTTTACGATTCGGTTTATACAGAACGTTTTATGAGAACGCCTCAGGAAAATGCAAAAGGGTATGACGACAATTCGCCCATCAACCATGTAGATAAAATGAAAGGAGCGTATTTACTTGTTCATGGAACAGGTGACGATAATGTACATTTTCAGAACACGGTGGAAATGACAGAAGCATTGATTGAGGCTAACAAGCAGTTTGAACTTTATATGTATCCAGATAGAAACCACGGCATTTACGGGAAGAATGCCCGTTTGCACCTGTTTACCAAAATGACAGACTTCATCAAGAAGAACCTCTGAGATAAATATTCTACTTTCATCATCCTTCAAAATCGTAGCATGACAGCTAACCAACAGCAACAATTATTCGGACATCCAGCAGGACTGTTCATCCTCTTTTTTACAGAAATGTGGGAACGGTTCAGTTACTATGGAATGAGAGCATTGCTCGTGCTTTTCTTAGTAAGCGGATTAGACGAAGGCGGCTGGGCTTGGGAACGCGAGGATGCGCTTAAGTTGTATGCCATGTATACTGGGTTGGTTTATCTAACACCGATTTTTGGCGGTTTGTTAGCCGATAAGGTTATTGGCTTCCGAAAAGCCGTTTTGCTCGGTGCATTTTTAATGACCCTTGGTCATGCGGCTATGGCTTTTGAAACAGAAACGATGTTTTACGCGGGTCTCATTTTATTGATTGTTGGTAACGGTGCATTCAAACCGAACATTTCCTCAATTGTTGGGAACCTTTATCCTCGGAATAGCGACAAGAAAGACTCGGCATACACCATTTTTTATATGGGGATTAACGCAGGTGCGTTCTTAGGTATTATGCTTTGTGGCTATGTGGGCGAGAAGGTAGGGTGGAGCTTCGGTTTCGGATTAGCTGGAATCTTCATGTTTTTAGGGATGCTCCAATTCTATTTCGCTCAAGGCATTTTTGGCAACATTGGTCTTAGTCCAAAAAAGGATGAGCATTTAGAAGTTTCTCAGATGGAAGGCCATATGGAGATTGATGAGGATAAAGAGGAGGACATTCCTGCTAACGTAGAACGTGACCGCTTGATGGTAATTGGAATACTATCTGTGTTTACCATTTTCTTCTGGATGGCCTTTGAACAAGCAGGAGGTTCAATGACCATTTTCGCCAAGGATTATACTAACCGCGTTCTTACAGGTGGAGCGGCAGACACGTTCCGTTGGTTCAATGCAATACTCACGTTTGTTCCCATGGCTATTGTTACCTACGTGCTGCTTTCCCTCTTTCGAAAAACGTTTAAAATGTATGCGCTGTCCAACATATTTCTGGGG
>DMRV01000193.1:0-6725 GCA_003456455.1 Flavobacteriales bacterium | reverse complement strand
CCAGCATCCTGGTTCGGAATTTTGAATTCATTTTTCATCATTGCGTGTGCTCCAATTTTCTCCAAAATTTGGGAAAGCAAGCTCAACCCATCTGCATCAATCAAATTCGCTTTGGGGTTGATTCTTCTTGGTCTTGGCTTTGGTGTTTTGGCTTTTGGGTCGGCATCTATTCCTTCTGGAGCTGCAACAGCTTCCGTAAGTATGATTTGGCTGGTTGCAGCCTACTTCTTGCACACAATGGGAGAACTGACTCTTTCGCCTGTAGGGCTTTCTTATGTGAGTAAATTGGCACCAGCGCGTTTGGTTGGACTGATGTTTGGAGTTTGGTTTTTAGCTTCTGCGGTTGCCAACTACTTAGCAGGCTGGACCGGTAGTCTCATTGATCAGATTACAGAGATGTATTCCATGTCAACTTTCTTCTTAATCTATACCGGACTGCCAATTGGAGCAGGGCTTGTTTTGATTCTTTTGACCCCGATGATTAAAAAGAAAATGCATGGAATTCATTAAAGCGCAACTTTTATAGCGAAAGCTACGTACGTAAGGATGTTAATTTGTGTCGAAAGCTGTCTGACCACGGTTTTCTGCAGTACAAATCCATAAGCTAATGGGAGAACTTAAAGCAATGAAACTGGAGGCCACTAAGGAGACTCCAGAAGTAACACTAGATACGGAAGGGAACAAATTTGAGATTTCGGGGAGGTCGTTTCCGCTAAATGCCAAAGGTTTTTACCTACCTATTTTAGACTGGTTGGATAGCTATGCTGAAAGCCCGAATACAAAGACGGAATTCATTTTTAAGTTGGAATATTTCAACACGCCATCATCAAAGTCAATTTCTGACATTTTGAAAAAGATGAAGGAAATCAAAGACGGTGGTAATGATGTAACCGTTTACTGGTATTATGAAGAGGATGATATTGATATCCTAGATTTAGGACACGTTTTTGCGCGCACGGTAGGGATGGATTTCGAGTTTAAGGAGTACATCGACTAGTTAAAACCGCGAAGAAGACATTAAGGTCCGACACATGAAAATGTGTCGGACTTTTTATTGGACTTAACTCGCCTTAGCCGCGGTAGTCTGCCGCATTCTAATCACGAGATAAAGAGCAAAACCCGTTGCTACTCCAGGCACAATTCCAAGGAGCAAGGCTATCCAACCATGCTTAATTCCCAACTCAAACTTCTCATAGGTTACCCATAGTGCTAGCACAAGCCAGCAGCAAACAGCATCAGTAGAAAAACCAGCTGCGTATGGGTTTACAAACCCTGATTTGATTGCGCCAATTAAGTCAGGATTCGCAATAAACATTGGGCCCATTGTAATGAAGAAGAACGCAGCAAAGCCAAGACCGACAATTCCTAAAAGAGATACGTAAACAGTTTTCATGATGGTGGTTTATTTGGATGAATTTCGGTAATCTTTGATTCCAACCAACTCAAGTCGGCCACATTTGGGTTTGTGGTAATTCGTTGCTGAATAGCTTTTAGTTTCGTAATCTCGCCAGAGAACCTAGAAAGCGATAAGGTATGTTTGATAAGGTTCAGGTATAATTTCCGCTGCTGATCCGAGATTTTTCTATTCCGGTTTAAGAACGAACGGAAAGCCGTTGCGTGATAATGCAACGCATCAGCATCGTCTAATTCATAGTAAGATTTAAGAAGGATAGACCGAGCATCCAATCGGTAAAACACATCATCTAAATCAACCTTCTGAAGTTGCTTGATTGTCGAACGAAAGTTCTTCTCAGAAAAGTGAAGATTGGCCAGATTGTATGCCAAAGCGTTTATCCTTTGTGCTGCAGGTAGCCGCTGTTTGTAAGAATGAATAAACTCTCGGGCATAATCCACATTTCCCGTTCGTAGCGAAATGGTCACAATATTCTTAAAATCCCATTGCGAAATGCTACCGTTTGTAAATAACGCACCATCACTCAGCGCATTTTGGTACACCGCCAATAGTTCATTTTGGAACACTAATCGCCCAGCGTTAATTCGCCTTATACAGTAGTTGAGCAAGTACTGGTAGAGATCTGAAAGTTCTGATTCCGATAGTTGGTTAATCAGCGTTGGAATTTCTGTTTTTAGTGTTTCAAAAACGGCTTCATTGTCAGGCTCAGTCAGGCTTTGAACGATGGACCGATAGAGTTTGATGTACGGACTATCATTGAAAAGGCCGTTGTCAATTTGTTCAAGAATTGTTTTCAGAAATGGGTCGTTCCATTCTTTTTTCAGAATAAAGTTGAGGTTGATTTTTTCGGCACTTATTTGAAGCTTTTTGGCTACGAAATAGAGGTCTAGAAAAAGGGAGCTTTCTTCAAATACATCAGACGAGCGTTTGCCTGAGTCCAGTTCTTCCTTCGCTTTTAGCGAGTACAGCTCATATCGGTAGTGCAGGGCGTCAGAGTCAACATGTCCCTGGGTTTCAGCGCGGTTTAATTCCTGATTATAGGTTTTGTCGAATGCTCGGTGACACTTTCGATCTGACAGTTCCTGTAATAGCAGTGATTGTTGTTTTTGAGGCTGCTTGGTTAGTTGTTTAAAGCTGAAGTATTCAAAAACAACCTTATTTATGTCTGTAAGTAGATACCGAATCACCTTGTCATCAAACGGTTTTTGTGGGTAAAGCCATAGATGAACATCCTTTCTCGAAATCGAGTCAGATTGATTTTTCTTGAACGCGTTTAGCCCAAGCAGAACGTCCGCTCGCATACGAGGAAAGCGAAATGGAAGAAACCGATTTAACTCTTCCCATTCGGTAGATTTCAAGGTCTTTAGTAATTCTCGTGTTAACATTAAATTACTTTAGTCCGACAATTAGGTAAATTGTAAGCGTCTAATTTAATTGAAATAGATGATACAATGATTTATTATAACTCCGACAAAATTAAAATAATGTGATTTTATTCTTGGCGTACCCACGATACATTTGGAAAGTGAAACCGTCTAAAGATCAAACCCATGGAAATGACAAAGCGAGTATTTAAGGGAATCAGTGGAATGATCCTGATGCTCGTTGCAGCCGTAGGAACATCCAATGTGAGTGCACAATGCAACGCTGACATATTGGTGCTTCAGAATCCACAGAACTGTTCTTCTCAAGTTATTTTGGAAGCCAATGTTTCGGGCCCTGTTCAGAGTTGGAGCTTCATACTTGATGGTAATTCCGTTGGAACGGGTAACAGCTTTGTAATTCTGAACTTGGAGCCTGGTACTTATAGCGCTATAGTTATTGCAATAACGGACCAAGTTTGCACCGCAGTTGATGACACTGTTTTTACCGTAGATGGAAATCCAGTAACGGTTGATGCAGGCGCAGATGTTCTTGCCTGTCAAGAGTCTCCTTTGCTATCGGTAAGTGTGAGCTCCCTAAACCCATATTCAATTCAATGGTCTCCTGCTAATTTGCTGAGTAACGCCACTAGTGCAAATCCGCAGGTAATACAGAACGTTACCAACCAATGGTTTATCGTGGATGTGATTGATGATGTGACGGGCTGTATTCATTCAGATACGGTTTATGTTACTCAGCAAAATCCGCTTTTAGATACCTTAAGCTTGTGCAACGGCCCAGTAACTATTGACCTTGGCCCAGGAGCTCAGCAGTATAATTGGTTAAGCTTTACTGATACGGCAGGAAACAATAGTAACCTGAATTATCCCATTACGCAGCAAGCCATCGTTGCTGATGAGCCAGGTGGGTATTTCATGTATGCGGATTTTCCAGAATGTGGTGCGCTGACAAGTAGTGTAGCTGTAGAAGCGTGTTTAACAGTCAGTTGCTCAAACTTCTTCACTTATAATCAAATCCCTCAGCAATGTTCAGAGACATACTTTTTTGTTCCTGGATCATCTTCACAAATTGTATCATACGAATGGGATTTTGGTGATGGAGACACAAGCTTTGATCCTCAGCCACAACACATTTACACAGCTGGCATTTATGAAGTAACGCTGACTACAACAGACGTTAATCAATGCGTTAGTACATCCACACAGACAATCTTCTGTACTATCGGTCATAGCGTTATTATGAGCAATGACACAATTGGTTGTCAAGAAGAAGCATACATGGAAGCGGCAACTTACGGTGGCTCTGGAGATTTTAGTTACCAATGGTTCCCGTCTACAGGACTTTCGAATCCGACAGATTCAATTACATATGCTTCTGGCGTTGATAATGAAACGTACATCTGCGAGGTAACGGATAACCTTACTGGCTGCACGGTTGGAGGACAAGTAACTGTGAGTTCGTACGAAGTGAACACACAAACATTAGACCTCTGCAGTGGAAGCGCCACTATTGATTTAGGGTCAGGTGCTACGGACTATTTCTGGCTGAGTTATGAAGATACGCTTGGAAACAGCACTGCGTTGAACTACTCAACAACCCAGCAAGCCATCAGCGTTCAAGAACCTGGAACCTATTTCGCGTATGCTGATTTCCCAAACTGTGGAGCGCTTACAAGTTTGGTAACGGTAGAGGCATGTCCAAGCACTTGTACATCGTCCATATTCAACAACGGAATCACATATCAGAACTGCCAAACGATAATAAATCTTGGCGCAAGTTATTCTTCACCGATTGATAGCGCCATCTGGGATCTTGGAAACGGGACAGTTCTATTTGACAGTGGAGGTGGTATTCCAACTCAAATGTATGATGGTGGTAATTACATAGTTGAACTTACAGCTTATCATGCTGGCGGTTGTGTGAGTACAACGTCCTACGGGCTTACGTTGCTTACAGATATTACAGCCGAAATAAGTGCAGAGGACACCGTTGCATGTGCCGGACAACTTTTTCTAAACGCAACAGCATCGGGAGGAGGTGGACAGTACGTTTATTACTGGCCAATTTCTGGAAGCACGATATCCAATGCGGTTATTTCCGTCACCCAAAACCAATGGGTAACGGTGGAGGTTATCGATACCTACACAGGTTGTACAAGTTCAGATTCAGTTTTCGTTTACGCGAATCAAGAGATACAGCAGACCATAGAAATGTGTCAACCAAGCGTTCCGCTGATTGTTGATCCGGGAAGTACAATCTATACTTGGAGTTACACCGATCAATCTGGAAATACTACCCAGTTGCCAAATCAAACCAATGAATTGATAGCGTTCAATTTGGGAACTTACAACTGCTTCACTTACTATTCAGGCTGCTTAAGCGTAGAGCACATGTTCGAAATAGTTCAATGCGGAACTGTTTGTTCCAGTGATTTTATTGCAGTGCCAAACCCACTACAATGTGGTTCGTTGTATGATTTCGCTGGTCAGAATTTTTCGTCCGCAACCGATAGCGTTGTTTGGGATTACGGTAATGGCGAAACGTATACAGACAATGGCGTAGGTGAGGCACAATTCTTCACTGGTGGGGTTTACGTGGTCACGATGACCGCTTATCACGCAAGTGGCTGTATTAGTATGTCATCGCAGACAATTACGGTTAATTCAGGTGTAACAATTGAGTTGCTTGAAGATACGGTGGCGTGTAATGGAATGCTTCAATTAAGCCATACTATTTCGGGAGGAAGCGGAGGCTACATCTACGAATGGTTTCCGCAAGCGGCAATGAATAACTCAACAGCTCCGTTTCCTACAATGACAGTTACAGCTGACGGATGGGTTAAAGTTCATTTGGAAGATACGCAGACTGGCTGCACAGCGGTTGATTCGATGTACGTGTTTGCCAACTTACCCGTTAACGAAACGCTTCAGTTATGCCCAAATGATAGTGTGCAATTAGAATTGAGTGCTGGCTCGTTGATTTACAGCTGGTCATACACAGACCAGTTCGGAAACACTTCTCAGATTCAGAATTTTAACAATGAGATTTGGGTTGATGAACCAGGAGTCTACGTTTGCATAACGTACTATTCTGGCTGCAATGATGTCACCCATGCGTTTGTCGTTGAAGATTGTTTATCGCAGAATGATGATGTATGGCCAGGAGATGCCAATAGCGATGGAGTTGTAACCAATTCTGATGCGCTTTACCTCGGATTAGCTTTCAATCAAACGGGACCAAATCGCCCCGCGGCAACCTTGAACTGGGTTGGTCAGCCATGCCCAGATTGGACCTTCAATTTTGCGCAGAATAATGTGAATTTGAAACACGCAGATTGCGATGGAAACGGCATCATCAACTTTGATGATACGCTTGCCATCGACTTCAACTACTCGAACACGCACAATAAGTTTGAAGGTGTTGCTGCCGATGGAAACCCGCCAATTTGGGTGGAGGCAACGCCCGATACCGTTGGGTTAGAACAGGCAATCGACATTGTGATTCATCTAGGAACGGCTGCGCAACCCGTAGACAGTTTGCATGGCGTGGCATTCAGTCTAACGTTTGATGAAACGAAGCTTTCCTCAAATGGACTTACAATTGACTATGATAACTGTGTTCTCGGAACTGCCGGCTATGACGTACTCACATTCCAGAAAAACTTGTTCAACGATGGCATGATTGATTTCGCGATTTCGCGGAACACACTGCAAAACTTCCAGGGCTATGGGCCAATTGTACATGCTCGTATTGTTACTACCGATAACCTTTCTGGAATCCATGATGTGGTGCTAGAGATTGGAGGAGTTGTGGCGCTTACAGCTTCGGAGGCAGAGGTGAGTTTAACCTCCATCCCAGATACGGTTGTCATTGACCCAATGAAGGTTGGTATTGAAGAAAATGCGCTTGCAAACGTGCTTATTTATCC
>DMRV01000210.1:2500-2620 GCA_003456455.1 Flavobacteriales bacterium | reverse complement strand
ACGGCTAAATAAAAACCCCGAAGTAATTGTGGTGCTTGGGGGTAGCGGCATGCCTAGTGCCGATGGCTTGATAAGAACCTATTTCGCAGCTGAAGCAGCAAACAAATTTTCGCTAGCGGA
>DMRV01000210.1:0-2387 GCA_003456455.1 Flavobacteriales bacterium | reverse complement strand
TATTTATGAAATGCTACAGTCGCAAAACGAAACTCCTGTTCTACTTATTACAAGTCCCGAACACATGTACCGATCTATCCGCTCGTTGCAAAAAGCGGGGTTAACCAACGTGGGCGGACTTCCTTCTTTTGAAAAGCCGATAACTGAACAACAACTAAAAGGCAAAAAGAAAGGCGCTCAAAAAGTAACACTAGCGTGGCGCTACAATTTCTGGAGCTACCTCAGGTATGAAATTCTGGTTCTTCGCGAATATTGCGCTATCGCCTACTACAAACTCAACGGCTGGATTTAGACCACAAAAAAGCCCCTCCGTTTTCACGGAAGGGCTTATAATAATTACCTAATAATCTAATTCACTTTTAAGAAAGTGCTTGCTGCACTTTTTCCGCTGCTTCTTTCAATGCAATGGCAGACATTACTTTCAGTCCGCTTTCGTCAATGATTTTCTTGGCTTCAACAGCGTTGGTTCCTTGCAAACGAACAATGATTGGAACGTTGATTTCGCCCATGTTCTTGTATGCATCAACCACACCTTGAGCTACTCTATCGCAACGAACAATTCCTCCGAAGATGTTCACCAAAATGGCTTTCACATTCGGATCTTTCAAGATAATTCTGAATGCTTGCTCAACTCTAGCCGCATCTGCAGTACCACCCACGTCCAAGAAGTTAGCTGGCTCAAAACCGAGTAGCTTAATCATGTCCATGGTGGCCATTGCTAGTCCAGCACCGTTTACCATGCACCCAACGTTTCCGTCAAGTTTCACGTAACTCAAACCAACTTTTCCTGCTTCTACTTCTGTTGGGTCTTCTTCAGACTCATCGCGCATTGCTGCGTAGTCTGGATGACGGTACAATGCATTATCATCAATTGTAACCTTAGCATCAACAGCTAAAATTCTGTTATCCGAAGTTTTCAAAACTGGATTGATTTCAAACATGCTGCTATCGCTGTTTACGTACGACTTGTACAATGCGGCAACAAACTTGGTCATGTCTTTAAACGCTGCACCAGAAAGCCCAAGGTTAAAAGCAATCTTACGTGCCTGAAAACCTTGCAATCCCAAACCTGGATCAATCTCCTCGTGGAAAATTAGCTCTGGCGTGTTTTCTGCAACAGATTCAATGTCCATTCCACCTTCGGTAGAATACATAATCATGTTTTTACCCGTTGCACGATTCATCAACACGCTCATATAGAACTCCTCTGTTTCTGCTTCGCCAGGGTAGTAAACATCTTCGCAAATTAAAACCTTGCTTACCAATTTGCCCACGCCATTTGTCTGAGCCGTTTCAAGATGTCCACCAAGAATTCCTTTTACGGTATCCTCAACCTTATCTAAACCTTTTGCAAGAACAACTCCGTGAGAACCAGTTTCTTCAACCGTTCCTTTACCACGTCCACCGGCATGAATTTGTGCTTTAACCACAAACCACTCAGTGCCTGTTTCGGCATTCAATTCTTTGGCAGCTGTAACAGCATCTTCCAATTTATCTACAACTTTTCCTCTTTGAACAGTTACTCCGAATCCGCTTAGAATCCCTTTCGCCTGATATTCATGAATATTCATATGATTTTTCTTTTTAGGAATGCCGAAAATAGGGCTTTTCGTTCGAGAAATAGCCTTGTAACACATAACTTTTCAATATTGGTTAACGGTAAAACAAGTAGAGAAATGGTGGAGAACGTTTAGACTCTCCACCATCGTGTCTATTTGTTTACTCCTCCGTACCAATCCACTTTTCGGCTCCAAATCATTATGACTGACAAAATGATGAACAACCCGATACTACCAACGAGCAGTGCGGTATCTTCAAGCTGCAGAATGGTGAAGATGAAACCATACATCACCGATAGTAATCCCATTAAAAACACCGTCAGTTTTTTGCTGGACAAGATGTGTGAACTGTAAATAACAATCTGGACCGTAGTGGCTGCTGCTCCAACCATATAGGCTGCATTAAATCCGATGAATTCGGACAAGGAAAGCAGCAACACAAAAAAGATAGACAACGTCAAGCCAACCAGTATATATTGAATTGGGTGAATCCGCTTCTTATTGATTGTTTCCATAAAGAAGAAAACCATGAATGTGAGTGAAATAAATAAGATGGCATATTTGGCAGAGCGCATGCTTTGCTGATAATGATCATTAGGCATAAAGAGTTTAAACCCGAATGCTGATTCATATAACCCCACCCGAGTTCCAATCCAAGACTGCGGAAAATTCCTGTTCAAGTCTAGCACTTTCCAAGAAGCATTGAAGCCATCTTTCCGAACGTCATAATTATCGGGTAGGAAAGCACCATCGAAACTCGGGTGTGGCCAATCTGAGTCTAGGTTGACTTCGGTTTCCTTACCGATTGGAACAAACTTCAGTAGCTGG
>DMRV01000292.1 GCA_003456455.1 Flavobacteriales bacterium | reverse complement strand
GAATCGAGAGATGCGTTTTACGAAACAGTGAAATTGGACAGTGGTCGTTTCATGGTTTGGAGTCAGCTGATTAATAATAGCTATGAACTACGCGATTGGGATGCGATGCAAACTGACAGCAAAAAGGCCCTGGAATTGTTCCCAAATCAGGGTTTACTTTATTTATTGAATGGTATAGCCAACAATAGTTTAAAGAATTACCAGGAGGCGGTCAGTATTCTGTCAGAAGGTGAAATGTTCACTAGAACCGAGACATACATGAATGTGCAACTACTGTCGGTTTTGGCTGATGCGCACAATAACCTAAAGCAATACAAAGAATCTGATGAGGCTTTTGAAAAGGCGATTAAGAAAGACCCGAACAGTCCGTTACTACTAAACAATTACAGTTACTTCCTCTCTCTGCGTGCTGATAATCTGGAAAGAGCAGAGGAAATGTCTAGAAAGGCAAATATTTTGCAACCTCGTGAGGCTAATTATCAAGACACTTACGCTTGGATATCGTATCAGCAAGGCAAGTACGAAACTGCGCTTGAGTGGATTTTGAAAGCGATTGCAGGTGGTGGAGCCAGCAGCGGTGTTATTGTGGAGCATTACGGAGATATTCTTTACAAAATGGGGGAAACCACCAAAGCAATGGAGCAATGGAAGCTGGCATTGGAATTGGGAGACCACAGCGATGAACTTCCTGTAAAAATTAAGGGCAAAAAGCTTCCATAATCAGCAATGAGATTTCCATTATCAATCCTTGCAACGTTTTTGGTCGTTTCCGTTTTGTTCGGTTGCAAAACAAGTCAGGTTGCGACAAAACCTTCGGGTTTACCAACCATTTCAACAACCCAACTTTTAGATTCTGTAAGAGCAAACAGTAGTTATCAATTTCTTTCGGCCAAGCTCTCTGTAAATCATTCAACTGAGGAGAAAACGCAAAGCTTTGGAGTTCGAGCACGGCTCAAAAAAGACAGCATCATTTGGCTATCCATAACCCCTGGTTTAGGTATTGAAGCCATACGAGTGGTTATAACTCCCGATAGTATTAAGATGCTAAATCGGTTAGAGCAGAAGTATTTCTCAGAATCGTTTGAACGAACGAACGAATTGCTGAAAATGGAAGTGAGTTTTGAAGTGCTGCAATCAGCCCTAACGGGTGAGTTTGTTCGGCTTTATGAAGAAGATATGTACCTCTTAAAACCGTTAGTTGATCTTTATACGTTAGAAGCAGAATCGGAAAGAATTCCGAGTACGAATGCGCCTTTGAAACTGGAGCAACGTACCGAAGTAGACCCGAGTATTTGGCGGGTAACGCGTTCTGTATTGCGGAATCCGTCACGGAACGAGCAGATTTTAGCGGAATACAACGACTTTCAACAGTTAGAAAACATGATTTTCCCAACCTCGATGCGTTTTCGTACGCAAGGAAAAGAGAATATTGCCGTTGATTTGAAGTGGTCGAAAATAGAGGAGAAAACTACCTTGCGCTTCCCTTTCAATATTCCGAATAAATATGTGGCTTACTAAGCACAACATACTTTCTTTCTTACTTATTCTTAGTTCGGTTTTAGCGTTCGGACAAAGTAAGTCTGACCTAGAAAAACAAAAGAAGCAGTTGCTGAATGATATTGAGTTTACCAATAAGTTGCTGAACGAAACTGAGGCAAACAAAAAAGCCACGTTGGGCGAACTGAACCTTCTCAGTTCTAAAATTAATAAACGGCAGGAATTGATTAACACAATCTTGCGTGAAGTTGATTTGATTCAAGCACAGATTGACGAGACCAAAGGCATAGTGAAATCGCTTGAAGAAGACTTGAAACGCTTGAAAGATGAATATGCTAAAATGCTCTATTACGCGTACAAAAACCAGAGCCAGTATGATCGGTTGATGTTCATTTTATCATCGGAAAATTTCAATCAGGCATACAAGCGTATTAAGTATTTTCAGCAGTATTCTAAGCACCGCCAGCAGCAAGCCAAGGCTATTGAAGAGACAAGAACGATTCTTGAATCACGCACAGAGGAACTTGCGGATAAGAAGATGAAAATGGCTTATTTGGTGGAGGATAAGGAGAAGGAGAAGATTCAGCTCTCTACAGAAAAAGAGGAACAAGACGCAATGGTTAAAACCTTGAATCAGAAGGAAAGCCAACTCAAAAAAGACCTTAATCAGAAGCAGCGAGACGCTAAAAAGCTTGAAAAAGCAATTGCTCGAATTATTGAGGAAGAAATAAGAAAAGCTAAGGCCAAGGCTGCAAAAACTGGAGGAACCACTACAAAATCTGGATTTGCCCTTACGCCAAAGGAACTGGAGCTTTCTGGACAGTTTAGCGACAACCAAGGCAAGTTGCCGTGGCCTTCAGAAAGAGGGGTTATTACGTCTTCTTTTGGAGAACACCCGCATCCTACGTTGCGTGCCATTAAGATTGAGAACAATGGAATTGACATTACTACGGATAAAAACACGAAAGCACGTGCGGTTTATGAGGGAACCGTTTCGGCCGTGGTTTCTATTCCTGGAGCGCATAAAGCGGTAATTATGCGGCACGGAGAGTTTCTAAGTGTGTATTCAAACCTAGAAGATGTGACCGTTAAAATGGGAGATAAGCTTAGCGTTAAGCAGGAAATAGGAACGGTTGTAACCAGCAGGGAAGATGGTAAAACCATGTTGCATTTTGAGATATGGAAAGGCGCGACAAAACTGAATCCTGCAAAATGGATCGTGAGTAAAAAATAAATACCTTTGACAAATGCTATTAGGCTCTGTAATACTCGGTTTTTTCGGCCCTCAGGAAATCATTATTGTTCTGGTAATTGTGTTGTTGCTATTTGGTGGCAAGAAAATCCCCGAACTAATGAAAGGTTTGGGAAGCGGTATCAAAGAATTCAAAGACGCATCTAAAGGCGAAGAGACTGACAAGGTTTCTGAAAAGAAAGACTAAGCCCCGACCGTTTAGTTCAAATGGCCACTATTTCCTCTTATCATCTTGCGTTAAAAGAAGGCTCAACTACGGTTCGTAAAACCGTGGAAGCGTTTCTCTCGCGTATTTCAGAAACCAAAGATTTGAATGCTTTTTTGGCGGTTTATGCTGATGAAGCTTTGGAAAGAGCGGATGCTATTGACAACAAAATTGCTTCTGGAGAATCTGGAAGATTAGCCGGAGTTGTTGTTGGAATAAAAGACAACATCTGCTACGAAGGTCACGGTGTACAAGGCGCAAGTAAAATTCTCGATGGCTTTGAATCGCTTTACAGCGCAACAGCTGTAGAAAAACTGTTGGCAGAAGACGCTATTATCATTGGCCGGCTCAATTGTGATGAATTTGCAATGGGTAGTTCCAATGAGAACTCTGCTTTTGGTAACGTGCTAAATCCGTTAGATAAAACCAGGGTACCTGGAGGTTCTTCGGGTGGTTCTTCCGTGGCTGTGGCTGCAAACCTTTGCCATGTTTCACTCGGTTCAGAAACAGGGGGGTCCGTTCGTCAACCAGCTTCGTTT
>DMRV01000404.1 GCA_003456455.1 Flavobacteriales bacterium | reverse complement strand
TCAAAGTTCTATACCTGGTGCTGTAATGATTCGCCCCGTATTTGGAGAACCGTATGATTGGGTTGGTGTAAATGAGAAATCATCCGTGCAACACGTTAAGGTTTACCCGAACCCAACAACGGGTGATGTCTTTTTACAAGAAACCGTTTCAGGGCAGTTCAGTAATGCACATTTTACGGTGTTCGACCTTTCTGGAAGAAGTGTTTACACTAAAATTGGTTACAATGGCAAACTGCAGCTGGGGCATCTCAATGCAGGAACATACCTGTTGCGCATAGATGCTGCAGATGGCGTATTCACAGAAAGATTGGTGCTACAACCATGAGCGATAATAGCGAATTGTATGAGGAGGCGGACGAACAGGAAGACTTATTTGAGCATCACCGGATAGCGGCAGATCCCGGACAGGAACCGTTGCGTATAGATAAGTTCTTGATGGACCGTTTGGCAAATGCCACGCGAAGCAAAATTCAGATTACTGCTAAGGCTGGAAATATTCATGTGAATGATTTGCCAGTTAAACCTAATTACAAGGTAAAGCCCAGCGATGTGATTACGGTTGTGTTGGCTTATCCTCCAAGAGATAGAACCATTCATCCAGAGGATATTCCGTTGGATATTCTATTTGAGGATGACGATGTAGTGGTGTTGAACAAGCAACCCGACTTGGTTGTGCATCCCGGCCACGGAAACTATGAAGGCACGCTAGTAAACGGATTGATGTTCCACTTTAAGAACCTGCCAGATATGAACAAGCACGGAGAACCGCGTCCCGGACTCGTGCATAGGCTGGATAAAGGCACGTCAGGTGTTATGGTTATTGCCAAAAGTGAGCTATCGCTTTCGAATTTATCGCAGCAATTTTTTGACCGCACTACAGATAGGTTGTACAACGCCATTGTGTGGGGAGATTTTGAAGAAGATGAAGGAAGAATTGAAGGACACATTGGCCGTAGTATGAAAAACCGTCTGCAGATGGATGTATATCCTGATGGGGACCAAGGCAAACATGCCGTTACGCATTACAAGGTTCTGGAACGATTTGGTTATGTAACGCTTGTGCAGTGCAAACTAGAGACGGGGCGTACCCATCAAATACGTGCGCACATGAAACACATTGGTCATCCGTTGTTTAATGATGAGCGTTATGGTGGCGAAAAGATTTTGAAAGGCACCACATTTACTAAGTACAAGCAGTTTATTGATAACTGTTTCGACCTTTTACCGCGCCCTGCTTTGCATGCCAAGTCTTTAGGGTTTACGCAACCCGTTACTCAGGAAAGAATGTTATTTGAGACCGATTTACCACAAGACATGCAAACCGTCATAGAAAAATGGCGGGTGTATGTGAGCAGTAGGAAAGAATAATTATTAAGAAGTCCGTTTTACTTACCGCTACGCAGCAAGATGGTTTTCTGGTAATGCACCTGCATATCGTTTATGCGTAGCGCAACAAAATAATGCCCGTCCGGTAGAGATGAATCTGGTTCCCAGGTGGTCTCATATTTTTCGGGCGATAAGTTTTCTTCGGCCAAGCTAGCAACGAGCTTTCCCGCCATATCATACACAGCCAAGCTTACGTTAGATTCTCGAAAGACACCATATTTAATGGTCAATATTTCGGAGTATGGGTTCGGAGATACTTCGTAAATAATTCCGTTTTCAAGATGAAGATCATTTACCTCAGTGGTAGTTCCATCTCCATCTACAATAACATCCCAAGTACCTTCTAGTATTCCAGAACCACCATCGGTTAGCGTTATAATCCTATCCGCAGCGTTATAGGTGCCAGAGGTTTGAGAAGAAGCTGCGTCAGAAGCTAAATCGGCATCACCTTCAAAGTATAGCTGGGTGGTAATTGTAGGGTAACCGGGCGGTGTAATTTTAAAGTGAATGTGTGATGGACGGTAGGTAGTTCCATTTAAATATTTACCCGGATAAATGGTTTCAAACATGTAGAAACCTTGAGCATTAGAAAGCATTTTACCTCTCAAGTTATATCCTGTGTTGTCGTATTGTCCAGGGTCGTTTGCGTGCCAAACATCAACAATAGCGTTAGGTATTACCTCAGTACAGTCAAGTGTTCTCACTACACCACTAATAATAATTCTAGTCCCAAATTCAGAAACCTCCGCCAATTGATTGTTTAAAATTTCTGGCGGGTTTTGAGTGTAAAAAGGGCCTTGCCCGTAGAAATCTGGGGTTGTTGGATTACAACCTCCTGCGCGGTCGGTTTCAAGGTCTTTAGCTGAAGAAACATTTGTTAAAGCAGTAACAGATAGTGCGGCTAGTGAAGTGTTTTTTAGAAATGATCTTCGGCCATTCTTCTTATTTGTATCCATGGTTTTAGTTATATCTAAAGATAGCATCAATTAATTGCCACTTTTAGACAGAGGTTGTCCAAAGTCGTGCGAATCTGTTGCTACCTTTAAATATATTCAAAGTAGTAGTAATCTAGCTAGTCTATAGAACCTATTGAAAAGAGTAATTAGCTAACCGTTTCCTGCATTTCTGCCGCAAAATCATAATCCATGTAATCGGTAACAGTATTGTAAACCGTATCCCGCTCAATGGGGTGTCGGCCTACTTCTTTAATAAGCCCAACCAATTCTTCTGTAGATAGTGCAGGGTTTTGGTCTTCTGCACCTGCCATACTGTAGATTCTGGTGCTGTCGTCAATAGTGCCATCAATATCATCAACCCCAAAAGCAAGACTCATTTGAGCCGTCTCTCGTCCAATCATTGGCCAGTAAGCTTTTACGTGTCCAAAATTATCCATGTAAATACGGCCAATAGCGTAATTGCGGAGGTCTTCAATAGTGCTCACCTCTTTAATATGGCTCATTTGATTGTTGCCATTTCGGTACTTGAGCGGAATAAACGTGTTAAATCCTCCTGTCTCGTCTTGTAGTGTTCGTAACCGATTCATGTGATCTACCCGATTCTCAAAGGACTCAACATGACCGTAAAGCATGGTTGCGTTACTTGGCATGCCTATTTGATGTGCCGTTTTATGCATCTCCAACCATTCTGCGGAGGTACATTTATCATCACAAATCTCAGCACGAACTTTTTCGTCAAAAATCTCTGCGCCACCTCCAGGCAATGAATCCTGTCCGTGGTCTTTAAGAATCTGCAAACCTTCCCGGTAGCTCACTTTCGCCTTTCTACACATGTATTCCAGCTCTACGGCTGTAAAAGCTTTTACATGTATGTCTGGTCTTATTTCCTTCACTTTTTTAATCAGCGAAGCGAAATAGTGCAATCCCATTTTTGGATGCACACCGCCTACAATATGAACCTCTGTAACAGGTTTCCCCTCGTAGTTGCGTACAATCTCTAGAATTTCTTCTTCAGAAAGCTCCCAACCTTCAGATTTCTGTTTTAATAAACGGGAGTAGGAGCAGAATTTGCAGTCGAACACACAGATGTTGGTTGGCTCTACATGGAAGTTTCGGTTGAAATAAACGGTGTCGCCATATTTAGCTTCTTTTATATGGTTTGCCAAGCTTCCTAAAAAGGCTAGTTCACCCTTTTCGTACAGAAGCACGCCTTCATCAAAAGAGATGCGCTCCTTAGCCAGTACCTTTTCGGTAATAGTCTTGAATTTCGGGTGGAGATTGCTCGAAAGCAGGTGTTCTAAACCGTTTGGGTTCATCTAGTCTATAATGTTGATTTTTCTACTCACAAGTTCGTTGTCTGAACTTAGTTGAAGAACATATGTTCCGGCAGTAAGTTCATCAAGATTGAGCGCATGATTAGCAAAGTGGAGGTTTATATTGGTTTCCGTGTAAACTGTTTTTCCACGTAAATCCATTATTCGAACATCGCTTTTCGTAGGTGTGCCTTCATCCAAGCGTATGTTTAGCAAGCCGTTCGTTGGGTTAGGGTAGAGTATAAGCGAGCTGTTTAGTATGTCGTCATTAATGCCAACTACGCCTGGTATCAGACCATCAGAATCTTTTAACGGAGCACGCGGTCCGTTCAAAGCAGCCAGCATTCTGTTTTTTTGTCCTTCGGTGAAGAAGAAGAGACAAGCGTCATTGCCATAATCCATATAGTTGTTAAACATGTCGCTGTTAATACCTGTACCGCAGGTTTCTTCTGGGTAACTATTGTTGCAGCCGTAGTTTGGACCTTGCTGTTTTGGTGTGTCAGAAACATTATCATCTGCGTTACAATTGTTATTTGCGCCACCTGATCCCCAAAGATGGTCTAGGTTGAAATAGTGCGCTATTTCGTGTGTTGCTGTCCGACCTTCATTGTAGCTGTTAGAAAGACTTCCTATCCGACCAAAAAACCGATAGCCAATTACCACTCCATCCAAAGAAGCATTGATGCCGGGCTGATAGGCGTAACCTAAAAGACCACTTCCAATATTACATACCCAAATGTTTAGGTAATCCGTGTTTGGCCAAGCGTCACGGCCGCCTTGCGCTGTGAATTTTACGTTGTCTGAACCGCCCCAATCAGAAACTGTCGTTTCTGTACGCGTAATGCCATTGGTAAGAAAACCGTCTGGATCCTGCGCTGCTAGTGCAAATTGTATCTCGGAATCTGCTACGCGGTTTGTCCATACTGATGGAACCCCAGAAACATCGCCATTCATAGCCCTGTAATCCTCGTTCAGCACGTCAATTTGAGATTGAACTTGAGCTGTTGAAATATTTTGAGACGAGGTATTGTAAACTACGTGTACTACTACAGGAATGGTTATCACTGTTCTCTCCGATTCTCCCGAATGTTCTGCAACCCATCGCTGTGTAAATTCTTCAACGTTCTGTCTTGTAATTAAAAGACTCGGGTCTGCATTAAGTGCGGACTGCATTTTTTCGGAAGTGCCGCATTGCAATTGCTGTGCATAGGCGCTGAAACCCACGAAGATGCTTAGCGCTAAAAGATAAAAACGTTTCATCTGGTTCATGTTACAAAGCTATGCAATACCAATTGCTAGACTTACGGAATCATGGTAATCGTTCCGCGTTTAACAAAGGTATTGCCACGAGATGACTGTACCGAAAGGAGATAAGCGTACGCACCAGTCTTAGCCAGTTTGCCACCAACTTTCCCGTCCCACCCAAGTTCAGGGTCAGTAGTTTCAAAAATGCGGTTACCCCATCGGTCGTATATCTGAAGCAGGTAATTGTCCATATCGGCATAAACCGTTACAGGATTAAAGATGCTATTTACACCATTAGGCACGAATGCATTAGGTACAAAAATGTTGGGTTGCTGCAAGGCGCAAGCTTCGTTAGATAGGCTGGTTTGCGAGAATAGCACCGGGTTGGGGTTTCCAATGGGGGCGCCAATTCCTTCAATAGCTTCTATGTAGTAGCAAAAGTTTCCATCGCCTTCAATTATGTCTTCAATGCTATCTGTGTAAGTTAGTTGGGTTGGTGGGACTGAAGCAATTTGAGCCAATACACCATTGTAGGTTCG
>DMRV01000025.1 GCA_003456455.1 Flavobacteriales bacterium | reverse complement strand
AAACGAGTTCCTAAACCCATTCGAATGTGGTTTTTCAATACCGGTTTGAAGGAGATTATGAAAAAAAACACTTTTGATTTGAGTGTTTCTTTAGGTAGAACATCACATCAGGATTTGGTCATGTGTCCGGGGACCCATTTAGGCTACATGAAAGCGCTAGGCTTTCGTTTTCAAGGTCCTATCGATAGAATGAACGTTTATCTAGATAAGCTGGCTTACAGAGACTCTAAACTGGTTCTTGCAGCCTCTGGTCAGATTAAGAATGAATTGACAGATTTAGCTCATGTTGCTGATGAAAAGATTCGGGTTCTCTACCCTCCTACTAATGTGAAACAATTTAATCAATCTGGTTCATCACATAAGCAGGAATGGAGAAAGAAATATGGTTTTTCGGAGACCAAGAAAAGCCTGCTATTCGTAACCACCGGCAATCACTTAAAAGGTTATGACTTTCTGCTAAACCTTATGGCACAGTTGCAGAATGAACCAATTGAATTGGTAATTGCTGGGGTAAAACCCATTCATTCTGAACTTAAAAACGTGAAGTTCCTAGGTTATTCTGAAAACGTAAATGAGTTGATGTGGGCGGCAGATGCTTTGGTTCATCCCGCTAAGTATGAAGCATACGCACAAGTGGTAAGCGAAGCGCTACTGTGCGGACTCCCTGTGGTAGTATCACATATGGTTGGCGCAAAATCGGTCGTATCTAAAGAAGTGGGAATTGTGGTTGATTCTTTCAGTGATGAGAAATGGATTACGGCTATTAATCAGGTTCTCAACAAAGAATGGAGCATAGATCCTGAGTTTGCAACTAAACACGAGTTAACCGTAGAGCAACATTGCGAGCGTATTATATCTCTAGGTAAAGAGGCGAATAACCTGTCTTAGAGTGAAGACCTATTACCCAGCTCTATTACTTCTAGGTCTTTGATGTTGCCTGCATCCAACGTAAAGCGAAGTAATGTTTTCATTTGATGAAATCCGTGGTTGCCACACGCACCAGGGTTCATGTGCAGACAATTATGCTTCTTGTCAAACATCACCTTTAGAATATGAGAATGACCACAGATGTACAACTTTGGTTTCTCCTTTTCAATTAAGGCTCTAACACGCGCATTATATCGCCCAGGATAACCGCCAATATGGGTCATAAGCACTTTAACGCCATCCAACTCAAACAGCTGATTTTCTGGATACACTACACGAAGCTTGTCGCCATCTATATTGCCGTAAACTGCGCGTAGAGGTTTCCAGCTTTCGAGCGTATCTGTAACTGCTAGCGTACCAATATCGCCCGCGTGCCAAATCTCGTGGCACGATTCGGTGTATTTCTTGAGTTTAGCATCGAGGTACCCATGCGTATCGGACAACAGCGCTATTCGCTTCATTGACGCACTAGGTGTATTTCTCCTGAATACCGTTTTCTACGGAAATTTATGTCCTCAATAATGAAACTGTAAACGTAAACACCGTTATCTACAGGGATTCCTTTGTACGTTCCGTCCCACCCATTTTCTTTCTCTGTTGATTCAAAAAGAATTTCTCCCCAACGGTTGTAAATCGTCATTTCGTACGAAAAAATACCTATTCCTTCTCCAAAAAAAGTGTCGTTTATCCCATCACCATTTGGTGTAAAGGCGGAAGGTGCGTAAAAAGTGATGGCTGGTTTAACAACGAGGGTCAACGATGTGGCATCATCGCAACCGTAATCGTTATTTACATATTGAATAACGCGATAGGTACCGGGTTCTTGATATTCGTTAGATGGACTTTGCTCTATGGAGGTGTTCCCATCGCTAAACTCATAAAACCACTCTGTAGCACCCACGCTCTCATCTATAAAGTCTACCCTTGGGAAAAGAATGATGTAGGTTTCCTTGTGAGTGCTGAATCCGGCAACGGGCCGTGGCCACACGTCAACAGCGTTTGATACCAAAAGGGTATCATCGCAACCATCTGTAGTTGTTACAATCAGCTCTACATCATATAATCCGCTATCAGCATATACCGTTTGTGGGTTAATTTCTTCGGATGTAACGCCATGTCCTAAATCCCATTCGTACGTATCTATTTGATAACCGCTGGTAATTTGTGTTTGATTGTTAAACGCAACCGACAGCGGCTGACATCCCTCTGTTGGCGATGGCACAAACGAAATTTGCGGTAACGGGTATATCTCTACTTGTTGCGACACGGTTTCGGTACAACCAAAGTTGGAGGTGGCAACAAGCGTGGCGGTGTACATTCCTTCTGCACCGTAATAATGCGTTGATGCTTGGAGGTTTGATGTTTGGCTATCTCCAAAATCCCAATCATAAGCATCAATAGTGCCCTCGCTTATTTGCGATTGATTGCTAAACGAAACGATGTCTTCAAAACACGTGTCGTTATTGCTAAAGGCGGGCTGAGGCAGCACGTATACACGGATGTTTTTGGTAATCGTATCTACACAACCTAGGTCTGAGGTTACAGAAAGGAACACGGGATGATAACCCGTTTGCGGAAACGTATTTGTTGGATTAAGCGCATTACTGGTAGTCGAGAAGCCGAAATCCCAATCATTATCGGTAATAAGCCCGGTAGAAATAGTAGATAGATTGGTGAAGTTTGTGACCTCATTAAAACAAACACTATCGGCTTCAAAGTCTGCCACGGGCATAGGATGAATGGTTATAGTCTGCTCCACCGTATCAAAACAAGCGTATTCAGTTGCTGCAATAAGTTCTATCACATAATCGCCAGCGGCTAAATACGCATGATTAATAGGGCCTTGGCCATTTTCAATAGTATTGTCTCCCAAATCCCACGTCCAAGCATCAAGATTACCTGAGTTGCTAGTGCTTTGGTCTGTAAAAGTGGCGGGCGCCAGCAAACAGCCATCACTAAATGAGAAGTCGGCTACGGGTAATTGATATACCTCCACTTGTTGTTCGGTTGTATCGCGGCAGCCATTGTATGTTTCTACCATGAGCTCAACCGTGTACGTACCAAAGCTTGTGTACAAGTTGGATGTGTTTTGCGCCATGTCTGTATTGGCATCTCCAAAGTTCCATTCCCAAGAAATAATAGAACCAAACGCAACGGTTGACTGGTCGGCAAAGGAAACCACGTCATTCATGCACTCATTCTGCGTGGCAAAATCAGCTAAAGGTTTTGGGTCAACCGTGCCCGCAACACTTATGGAATCGACACACCCAAAACTACTTGTTACGGTTTGCTGAATAATGCCGTTTCCATCGTTAAGATAGACGTGCGGTGGGTTTTGTAGTGTTGAACTTGACCCATCACCAAAATCATACTCCCACCCTACTATTGTTCCGTCAGCCACTGTAGATGTGTCTGTAAACTGCATGGGTTGGAATTGGCAAATCTGCGGAACCTCGAATCCAGGTACTGGAATGGCATGCAGGGTTATTTGCTGCGCTGTGGTATCACTACAACCTTGGTTACTAAACGCGATAAGCGTTACATCATACTGTCCGTAATCTGCATACGTATGCGTTGGATTCTGCACATTAGCTGTTGCGGCATCGCCAAAGTCCCATTCCCAAGAATCTACCGTCCCGTTTGTAACCGTTGATAAATCCTCAAACTGAAAGTCGGGTCTAAAGCAATCGTCTACGGGTGTAAATTCGGCTTGAGGTAATACATGTATTTCCACGTCCTGTTCTACGGTGTCTAAACAGCCATTGGCGTCTTCTACAATTAATTGTGCTGTGTACGTATTTACAGATGCGTATTGGTGCAACGGGTTCTGGACGTTATCTATGGCGGCATCGCCAAAACTCCAATCCCATGTAGTTATTGGCGCGTCTCCTTGAACGGAAGCATCGGTAAACTGCGTTTCATCTTGAAAACACTGATTGGCAAATGTAAAATCAGCCGTAGGAACTTCTAAAACGGAGATGGTTTTAACGATAGTATCACGACAACCAAAATCATCCTTCGCAATTAAACGAACGGTATAATTCCCTCCTGTTTGATAAACATGACTGGGGTTTACGTTGGCTAGCGTTGGAGTTGTGTTGATTTCCGTGGTCCCATCGCCAAAGTCCCACTGTAACTCGTCAAACTGATCAAGATTATTGTTGGCTCCACATTGCTCTAAAAAAGTTATATATGCGGTATCTCCCGCACAAATCTCGGCTTGCTCAAAGTTGAAATCAACAAACAATTCATAAGTGAAATCTGAATAGAAAACGTCTTGCTGGGAGTAGTTATAAAATCCAAACCTTCCTGGTTCAAAACAATCGTAAACATCAAATATCGTGTCTCCATCTACGAGAATAATAGCGCGATTAACTGTGTAAGTCACTTCAATCTCATGATCTACATTACGCGTCCATCCGTTGTTTCCATAATTTGTAGCAACCACAGTAAATTCTGGTGTGTTAGTATGGTTGCCAAACGTAGGGCCATAATTGGTGATGGTTCCTAATGCCCTATTTAACGTCATTCCTTCCAAAGCTGCACCTTGCGGGCTTTGCTTCCAATCAAAGAGCCACGTATCAAAATAGTCAGACGCTCCGAGTGGACTCTGAAAACCAAATACCACCCCCATCCAATCATCATCACCATCCGTTGTACGCATTTTACCACGCATACGTACATTGATATAGTCGTCCGGAGTAACGAAAAATGCTGGCGCTCCATTAATAGTCTGCTGCACTTGTGCTCCAGCGTTTTGGACAATCCAGTTACCGTTGGCGGGCTGTCCGGCCTCCTGCCACGTGAAAAAGTTGACGTCCGTTAAACAAGCAGGAATATTTACGGTAATAGTTTGGACTCCAGTACAGCCATTGACATCGGTAACCGTTATGGTTTGGGGTCCTTGGCACATTGCAGTTGCAATTTGCGAAGTCTCACCATTCGACCAACTATACGTGTACGGTGGGGTTCCTCCCGTAGGATTAGAAACAGCGCCTCCATCACACTGCCCTTGTGCGCTTACAAAGTTGGAAAAGGCATTTGGCTGAATAACACTCGGTTCAGTTAACACAACATTTGCCGTTGCAGTACAGCCGCCAGCATCAGTTACAGTAACAGAGTTTGTTCCAGCAACCAAGTTGGACGGATTAGGTTGCGTACTTCCTGAAGTCCATGCGTAAGTATAAGGCGCTGTTCCAGCATTAACGGTAATCATGGCAGAACCGTCATTACCACCATTACAACTTGGGTTCGTTCCGTTTGAAATGGTCGCTGAGATTGATGGTGGGCTGTTAAGCGTAATACTTTCTGTTGCTGTACACAGATTGGCATCTGTAATCGTTACCGTATTGTTTCCAGGAACTAGGTTAGCAGGATTTTGTTGCGTGCTTCCCGAAGACCATGAATATGTATAAGGAGGCGTACCACCAGTGACTGTTAGATCGGCTGTTCCGTTTCCTGTAATACAGCTGGTTGGGTCGGTTCCTGTAACAGAAGTTGTAATAGCCGAAGGTCCTCCAATTGTGATAGGAATGGTTTCTACGCAGCCCGTATTGGCACCAGATTGTGCATAAACAACTCCCGCTCCTGCTGGTAGGCCCGTTATGGTGTTTGTTGCTGAATAGTTTACACCATCTTCAGAATATTGATAATTTGGATGTCCTCCAGTACTTGTAATAGTTACTGTACCGTCAGGCTGACCGTTGCAACTAACATCTGTGGTGGTAACTGAGTTTTGGAAGCTCAAATCAACATTCGCGCAAGCAGCATTATTCTGAAGTTGCGGAGCACCAATAGGAACACCATCCCAAGCAGGATTACCTTGAAGATTCGTGTAATTACCGTCAAACTTGTAGTACGCCAAAAGGCCACCCTGAGCGGCTGGAGTTGGCAGATTCATCATGTTTGCCTGAATATCTGCTTGCGTTCGAGTAACATTCCAAATACGCACTTCATCTATGTAACCAATCCACGATTCGCACTGACAATCAGACCGATTTCCGATACCAGTAATCAGGTCATTTTGTATTAAATCACCAGTATGAGGTGTTGATGACGCCAAACAACCATTAACGTAGTATTTTAAACTAGTACCGTCATATGTAAACGCGAGGTGATAGCATTCGCCAATATTGAGATTAAATCCTGAAAGAGCATTCACATAACCATTGGTTGTAGTTAGTTCTACAGACCCCGGACGCATAAGATAGTTTACATTGCTTTGGTCGGTGTGCTTAGATACGATATTGACACCGACTCCAGTCATGGTAACCACAGCTTCAACAGTTATTTGGCTACCCACAACATCTAAATCTCCCACTTCAACATAGTTTGCACCACCAGGCACAAAAAGCGACTGGGCACTTGCATATCGTTCTCCTGAAAAGAGAAACATGACAAATACAAGAAAGGCAGAAACAGAGAGTTTCAAGGGGCGTAATGGGGTTAGTACCGTAAAGCTAAAAAAATGCCGTTACGAAACTGGAGACGCACAAAATCAAGAAGGATGCTTGATTTAGATAGAAACCACGGTATTCTCAGGAATCCAGCCCACGTTACCGTTGGATAGTTTGATTCGAATCCAACCATTAAGCTCATCAGAAACACTGACTACGAGCCCTTCATGAATCACAAAAAGGTCTTTTCCCTTCTCGTTTGGAGAGCTTTTAGCGTTAATCGTAGCAGAGAAAACGACAGCATGTTTGTCATTCACAGCATGATTGAAGTTTTTCTCTGCGGAATAAATGGAGAAACCAAACCATAGCAAGGACAGAAGACCTGTGTAAAATGTAAGCCGTTTCATTCCCTCTTCATTCGAAAACTTGAAAAGAAGCAATCCGCCTAGCGCAAGAATGAGAGACGAAACAGCACTCCAAGCCCAACCATCAGTAGAAAAAGCTTTAACAACCGCCTTACCCCAATTGACGAAGAAAAGCTTAGGAATGTCCTCCACTCGGTCCTTCACACTTAGGTTGGCAAG
>DMRV01000188.1 GCA_003456455.1 Flavobacteriales bacterium | reverse complement strand
TCCAGCTATGTATTTGAATGTTTACATCACCTCTAACGCGGCTGGATTGGCTGGTCATGCGGTTTGGCCCGCAGATGCAGATACTATTCCAGCTTGGGATGGAATTGTCATATCTCACAACTACGTTGGAACCATTGGAACATCGAGTCTTACGCAAAGTGTTGTGTTTGCGCACGAGTGCGGTCACTACCTCAACCTCCATCATATTTGGGGTGGCAATAACGTGCCTGGATTCTATTATCTGCCAGTTGGTCAAGCCTCAAATTGCGATGAAGATGATTTAGTCGGTGACACACCAAATACTATTGGATGGAGCAGCTGTGACCTCAATGCTTCTTCTTGTGGTAACATTCGGGATAACGTGCAGAACGCAATGGACTACTCCTACTGCAATATCATGTTTACCGAAGGGCAAAAAACACGTATGCAAGCAGCTTTAAATTCTCCACTTGCGAACAGAAACAATCTCTGGACTCCAGCCAATTTAATCGCCACTGGCGTAAACCCAGAACCTACTTTATGTGCAGCTGACTTTGAAGCGGACAATACGCTTATTTGCAATTCGAGTGGCGGAACGGTTACGTTCACAAACACGTCTTACCACGTTGAGGCTGATTCGGTTTATTGGGAGTTTCCGGGAGGCGATTCTCCATTTTCTTTATTGGAAGAGCCAATTGTGGTTTACTATCAACCTGGAATCTACGATGTTGCCCTAACAGTTTTTTCCAACGGTACGTCTCACGAAATCCTAAAAGAAGACTACATCACGGTTCTTGAAGATTCCTCTTGGTCTTATCCGTTTTGGGATTGGTTTGAAGGAAACTCCGATTTGGAAGGTGCTCCGTGGACACAGCAATCGTTAGACGAAAACAACCGGTGGGAAATTACGCAGGTAGCTTCTCACAGCCCGAGTCATTCTGTTTGGCTAGACAATTGGGACAACCCATTGATGACTATAGACGAGTTATACGGACCTGCATTAGACATTTCTAACGCCTCACAAATGCGCTTGGCTTTTAAATATGCCTTTGCAGGGAAAAATGCCGCTACAAACACGAGCAGATTGCAAGTTCAGTTGCGACAAAGCTGTTCTTCCAACTGGGTAACTCGTCTTACCATTAGTGGTTCAAGTTTAGAAACAGCGGCAAGTCAATCAGCACCTTTTATCCCAAACCAGTCGGAATGGGAGCTGGAATCCATCAATATTCCCTCTTCTTATTTTAGAGAAGATTTTGGATTTCGATTTGTGTTTACATCAGAAGGGAACAATCGCATTTTTCTTGATGATATTAATGTTGATGTTTCAGCATCTCTTAGTGAAAATTCGAATCCATTTCTTGATTTACATCTTTATCCAAACCCAGTTTCAGACCAATTAACCATAGAATTTGGCTTGGAACAAGCCATCGAAATTCAGATCTTGGTTCTAGACGTCTTGGGTAAAGCCGCAACGGTGTTGCAAAAGATTGTAGGTAAAACCGGTTTGAATACGCAATTAATAGACTTGCACAATCTTGCTCCTGGGCAGTATTTGATTAAAATTGAGTCGGAACAAAGAATAACGGTGAAAAGATTCACTGTGATTTAACGGAGAGAAACACGTTTACATTTTAACTTTACGAGCAAAATAATAGAACATGAAAAAAAATCTACTCTACTCTTTACTTACTGTAGTTGCAGTAACAATCTCAATTTTCCCATCAATGGGTCAGTCAGCTGGACTTGCAAATCCCATTATCACCGAGATTATGTATAATCCACCTGAAGCGAATACGGATACACTAGAATTCATCGAACTCTACAACCCAAATCAAGGAAATCCCTACGATTTGTCGGGATTTTATTTTTCTTCGGGGGTTGAGTATACTTTTCCTAATGGATCCATAATTCCAGCTGGGGGCTTTGTTGTGGTAGCCGTAGATTCTGTAGCATTTGAAAATGCATTCGGGGCTACAGCATTAGAATGGACAGGTAATAACCTGAGTAACGGTGGTGAGGGAATCACGTTGCGTTCTGGGGGTGGTTCTGTTGTTGATACGGTGTTCTTTGATGATACAAATGCATGGGCAGACGCTGATGGGACTGGATATAGCTTGGTTCTTTGCGATCCGACTTCCGATAATAATCTCCCAGCAAGCTGGACCTTATCTGAGAATGCAACAGGAATACTTGTTGCTACACTCACAGGCCCTACAGAAATATATGCCGATCCAGGAGCAGCTGCTAATTGCACAACTGTTGGGATAGCTGATGATAACGTTATAACAACTGTGGTTTATCCAAACCCAGCACAAGATGTATTTAGTTTGAAGTTTGAGCCAACGCAGGAAGTTGGAGCACTGAACATCGTCAATAATCTTGGTCAAGTAGTTTACACCGAAACGCTTTCTGTGGGAACAACTTCAACGACAATTGATTCGCAATTGCCAAGTGGGCTTTACATACTAAGCCTTAATGTTGGAGATAAAAGAGAACAGCACCGTCTTATTGTTAAATAAGAAACAAGTCTAATAATTAGAAAAGGGCAGCCAATTGGCTGCCCTTTTTTTATGATAAACAATCACATTTGGTGATTACGGAATAGCCTTTGTTCAAAGCTTATCTTTGGACGAAAGCGTTTGCGGTTAGTGAAAAAACTCATCATTTTTCTTGTATCAACAGTTTTGGTTGGGCTATTTGGTGTCTACCAAGGAAACCGAGTTGCGCACCAACTTGAGCACCACGGTGCTGAAAAGATTCAGGCTGATATTCTTGCGCTAGATGAGACCATTCAGGCACAATTACAAGAAATAAACGATAGTAAAATTGGGCTACAAAGCCTTTGCGATAAATGGGATAAAAAAGGCATCGGATTCGTTATTTATAACGAAAATGAAATAGCAGATTGGACCACAAACGGAATTCCTTTTGAAATAGAATTTGACAGTAGACAGCCACCAAAGCAAGGGATTATCAACCTAAAAAACGCTTGGTACCTGAGTCGGTCAATTCAGATTGATAATCAACTTTTGGTTGCTTACGCGCTGCTGCGTACCGATTACGGTTTTGAAAACAGGTATATATCAAATCGCTGGAACCCGAGTATTCATGCAGAACCTCAGTTAACCTTTACACTAGCCAGCCCTGAATCTACCATCGAATTAACCGATGGAGTTAGCCCCGTTGGCTTGCGTTTTCTTCCTAAAAAGAATGGTGAAGCAGCTCCATCTTGGAACTCAGTTGTTTGGCTTGCATTCCTACTTCTCCTTCTTTTAAGCATCTGGCATGCTGGTAATTGGATAGAGAAATTTAGTTCCAAAACCGCTAGTGCGGTAATTTTCGTTTCCCTCGTGCTCATCATCCGAATGTTATTGTTCTGGTTAGAGTTACCTCGCGCTCTGTACCAGCTCGAATTGTTCGGCCCAACTCTTCATGCAACATCTTCTTTCATTCCTTCGCTAGGAGATTTTGTGCTGCATTT
>DMRV01000380.1 GCA_003456455.1 Flavobacteriales bacterium | reverse complement strand
CAGTTACCACTAGCCGAATTATCAACCCACCTTCTCGCGATCTCGATGTAAACGTTACGGGTCAGGCAGTTGGTTGTAATGGCGGTTCAAACGGAAGTGTTCTCGCAACACCAATTACTAATCAGAACAATACACCATTTACATACCTATGGAACACGGGAGCAACAACTCAGCAGATTACTGGAGTTAGCGCAGGGCCATATTCGGTAACTGTTACTGATTCTATAGGATTTACTGCTTCAGGAAGCTTTGTTGTAACCGAGCCACCACTGCTTACGGTTTCAACAGTTGTTATTGATGAACAAATTCTCCAAGGATGTGATGGTTCAGCTACTGCAACTGGCGGTGGCGGAACTCCACCTTTTATATATGAATGGAGTGACGGACAAATTGGAGCGACTGCTTCTAACCTTTGTCCAGGAACTTACACAGTGACAATTTCTGATGCGAACAATTGTTCAACTGAAGAAACTATCACAGTTAACGAACTTTCATGTTCAGGTTTCTCTGTATCGGTTAATACATACAGACTAAGTTGTTTCGAGGAAAATGATGGAGCAGCCGTTGCGGTTGTTTCAGGAGGAACAGCTCCTTTCACATACTTCTGGACAACTGGAGGTGCTACAACCGATAGTATCGGTGGACTTGGTGCAGGAAACTATCAGGTGATTGTAACGGATTCGGTTGCTTGTGAGCAAACCGTGAGCGGAACAGTTACTCAGCCTGCATTGCTCGAAGCAGCAACGGCAGCTGATCCAGTTACATGTCATGGACTTGCTAATGGAGCAATTGAATTAACTGTTACCGGAGGTACAACTCCTTACGGTTATACTTGGTCAAATACTGCAATCACTGAGGATATTAACAATCTAGGTCCTGGCAATTACGGAGTGGCAATTGTTGATGCAAACGGTTGTACGGAAAACGCAAGTGCTGTTGTAACCGAGCCTGATACACTGGGCGCAAGCAGCATCAATACCGATGTTACTTGTTTCGGAGGTTCCGATGGAATGATTGACCTTACTGCTACTGGTGGACTTCCGCCTTACCAGTATTCTTGGTCTAACGGACCGACTACTGCGGATATTTCTGGATTGAGCGAGGGCTCATACACAGTGACTTTTGTGGATCAAAATGCTTGTGTATTCGTTTACACAACTACCGTTAATCAATCTAATTTGTTTGAACCAACAATTACTGCTGGAGGTCCAACTACCTTCTGTGATGGAGATAGTGTGGTGCTCACCGCAACCGCTGGAGCTACTTATTTATGGAGTACGGGTGCAACTACTCAGTCTATTACTGTATTGGCATCTGATGTATACACAGTCAATGTCATTACTGCTGATGGTTGCGCTGGAGATTCAGACCCAGTTCAGGTAACGGTTAATCCATTACCAACACCAACGGTAACGCCAGTTGGTTCTACAACTTTCTGTGATGGAGGAACCGTTACACTTACAACTGGTTCATATGCTTCTTACTTATGGAATACAGGCGAGACAACTCAGAGCATTACAGTTGATACAAGTGGCACATACACGGTTACTGTAACAAACGGTAATGGTTGTGAGGCTACCTCGGCAGGTCTAAATGTTACTGTTAATGATTTGCCTGAACCAACGGTTTCTGTGATTGGAGATTTAGCATTCTGCGATGGAAGAGATGTGACCTTGACATCAAGTCCAGCAAGTTCTTACTTGTGGAGTAATGGTGAAAACACTCAATCCATCGATGTAACTGGTTCTGATAGTTATTGGGTTACTGTTACAGATGCTAATGGTTGTGTTGCAAATTCTGATACGGTTATGACAACTGTATTCCCAACACCAAATCCAACAATTACGGCTGATGGTCCAACCATTTTCTGTGATGGTGATAGTGTAGTGTTGACAGCATCCTCAGCGGTTCTTTACAGCTGGAGTACGGGCGAAACCACGCAATCAATTACTGTATTCCAAACAGGAAGTTATTCTGTTACTATAACGGATGTGAATGATTGTACTGGCGAATCAGCACCAGTTCAGGTAACGGTAAACAACAACCCAACTCCAGCAATTACTGCTGATGGAGATCTTGAATTCTGTGATGGCGATAGCGTTGTACTTACATCAAGTCTGGCCACATCTTACGATTGGAGTACAGGAGCCATAACACGTTCAATTACAGTGTTTGCCGCTGGTGAATACTACGTAACAGCAACGTTAGGAACGGGATGTTCAGGTACTTCAGACACTACAGATGTAGTCGTTTTCAATAATCCAACACCATCACTTACAGCAACCGGACCACTTGAGTTCTGCGCAGGAGGAAGTGTAACGCTTATGGTAAGCGCAAGCAATTCATACTTATGGAGTACGGGGGCGACAGCTCAGAGCATTACTGTGAGTACTGGTGGGTCTTATTGGGCAACTGCAACAAACATCAACGGTTGTTCGGGAGTTTCGGATACCGCAGTGGTTATTGTAAATCCAAATCCAACACCGACTATCACACCTGATGGACCGCTTGAGTTCTGCGATGGAGATAGCGTAACACTTACCTCCTCTGCGGCAGATGCGTACCTGTGGAGTAATGGCGACACAACACAAGCAACAGTTGTGTATAGTTCAGGAACGTTTAGTGTGGAGGTGACCGATGTAAATGGTTGTTCAGGAACATCTGCTCCTGTTACGATTGTTGTGAATCAACTGCCATTCTCATTCATTTTTGCAACAGGGCCAACGGAATTCTGTGATGGAGATAGCGTTGACCTTGTTGCTAGACAGTCGGATTCTTATCTCTGGACAACTGGAGATACAACAAGAATTATTACTGTTCTAACATCTGGAACGTACTCGGTCACGAGTTTTGATGAAAATGGATGTGCTCAGGAATCGAATGAGATAACGGTTACTGTTAATCCAAACCCATCCCCGAACATTACAGTGGGCGGTCCTTTGGCGTTCTGTGATGGTGAGGTGGTGAGTCTTTCTATTGTTATGCCTGCATCACCAAATCCGAATCCCCCTGCGTTGTTCTACACTTGGAATACGGGCGAGACAACACAATCTATTACGGCTGACGAATCAGGGTTCTATTCGGCTTTTGTAGTTGATGCTAACGGATGCTCAGGTCAGTCAGATACAGTCGAAGTTGAAGTGTTTGATCTTCCCGAACCAGAAGTAACTACAGTAGGAACACCTTCTTTCTGTCTTGGAGACACGATTTTCTTGACTACAACAGAAGAGTTTGAAGAGTACCTGTGGACGAATACAGGTGACACTACTAGAACTACTTTTGCTGTGGAAACAGGTTTTTACACGGTTCTTGTTACAGATACAAATGGTTGTCAGGCTCTGTCTCCTGAAAATATCATTACCGTAAATACCAATCCTAACCCAACTACAAATCCTGATGGAACCATTGAGATATGTATGGGAGATACCCTAACTATTACGTCTGTAATGGCAGATAGCTATCTGTGGACTAATGGAGATACCACCCAGGCTATTCAAGTGTTTGAAGCGGGTATTTATAATGTAACCGCTACTGATGGAAACGGATGTACAGGTACCAGTTCTGATGTGACTGTAATTGTAAATGGTTTGCCTAACCCAGTCATTGTTCCTGATAATGATTTAGACTTCTGTCTAGGAGGTTCGGTTCGGCTTAGCACTCAGGATTTTGAAACATATCAATGGTCAACGGGTGCGAACGGTCAAAGCATCTTGGTGAACGCTTCAGGTAGCTATTCAGTAACTGTTACGGACAGTACCGGTTGCGCTTCTGCTGCGGATACTATTGATATAACAGTTTATGATTTACCAGTTGTTTCGATCTCGATTACTGGGCCACAGCAATTCTGCTTTGGAGATTCAGTTGTACTAACTGCAACACCAGGGTTTAACGGCTACCAATGGTCAAACGGTTCAACGTCTGAGTCAATTACAGTTTTCACATCAGGTTCTTTCAACGTAACTGTTACTGATGAGAACGGCTGTGTTAATACATCACCTCTTACCACTATAGAGGTGTACTCGCTGCCTAATATCAACATCATTGCAAACGGGCCATTAGAATTTTGCGATGGAGACTCCGTGACGCTTACAGCAATTGGCGGACAAAACTATGTCTGGAATACGGGTCAGACTGGTAATTCAATTGTGGTTACATCTGCCGGAAGTTACAATGTGGTAGGAGGGAATCAATTTGGATGTGTCGATACATCGGCTTCTGTTTCTGTCCTAATAAACAACCCACCAACAGTGGCTATATTCCCTGACGGACCGACAGAGTTTTGTGATGGTGGTTCTGTAGACTTAGTTGCAAACGGAGCAGATTCTTATGTGTGGTCTACGGGAGATGCTACTCCGGTGATTACAGTTACGACTTCTGGTTTGTTTTCTGTAACCGGTACAGATGCAAATGGATGTAGCACTGAGACTGCGGATGTTGAGGTTGTTGTATACCCCAATCCGGTGCCTGTTATTACACCAAGCGGCCCTACAGAATTCTGTGATGGCGACTCGGTTGTTTTAACTTCAAGTGCAGCATCAAGCTACTTATGGTCTACAAATGAAACCACGCAATCTATCACCGTGTTTACATCAGGTGTTTACGATGTAGCTGTGGTTGATGCAAATGGTTGTGAAGGTGTTTCTGCAAGGATCACGGTTGTTGTTAACGACAACCCAATTCCAACTATTACACCTGATGGACCGACCGAATTCTGTAACGGAGATAGCGTGATGCTTACTTCAAGTGCATTTGACTCTTATCTATGGTCAACGGGAGATACAACTCAGAGTATTGTTGTTTCTACTCCAGGTGACTATTCGGTTGAGGGAACTGATCAGAACGCATGTTCAGGTCTATCCGCTGATGTCAGTATTACGGTTTTCCAAAACCCAGCGCCAGAAATCACAGCATCAGATACTGTTGCTTGTGATGGACAAGTGGTAACGCTCACTTCAAGTCAAGCAACTGCTTACGAGTGGAGTTCAGGTGCTACATCGCAACAGATTTCTGTTACAACTAGCGGCTTGTATTGGGTAGAAGTGACTGATGCAAATGGATGTCTTGGTGCTGATAGTGTTGAGATTACGATTAATCCAGTACCAACGCCACTTCCGGTTATTACACCTGATGGGCCAACTACTTTCTGTGATGGCGATAGTGTGACTTTATCGGTAGACACGTGGGATGGATACCTGTGGTCTCCGAATGGCGATACAACTCAGAGCATTGTAGTTGAGGGGTCTGGATTGTACGTGATAACCGTAACAAACGAGTTTGGCTGTCAAGCTGATGCAGCTGGTGTTGTTGTCACAGCAAATGAGTTGCCTGAGCCTGTTATTCAAAGCAATGGCGATAGTGCAATCTGCCAAGGCGAAAGCATTGAGTTGAGCACTGGATTGTTTAACGGTTACTCGTGGAGTACGGGAGACACTACACAAGTGATTTCGGTTGATGCAACTGGAACGTACAATGTGACTGTTACAGACGCAAACGGTTGTTCAGGAACTTCACAAGATTATGAGGTTGTTGCTAATCCTTTGCCAGAAATTAGCGTGGAAGCTGATGGACCAACAACTATTTGTGAAGGTGACGAAGTTGTATTAGGTGCCATTGGGGATGGTCCATACTTATGGAGCACTGGTGAGACCACTACGACAATCACCGTGTCGGATGCTGGGGCATATTTCGTGCAAGCAACGGATACCGTTACAGGATGTGTTGGAGTGTCTGATGACCTTGTCATCGACTTCTTCCCAGACTTTGACCCAGATATTACGCCTGATGGTGCTACTGCTTTCTGTAGTGGAGATTCGGTTGTGCTTACGGCTACTGAGGGAGCCTCATACTCATGGTCTACTCAAGAGACTACACAGAGTATTACTGTTACACAAACGGGTGTTTATATCGTAACTGTTGTTGATACGAATGGATGTTCTGGTACAGCTGCTCAAACAGTAACGGTACTTCCAACACCTATTACGGAGATTGTGCCAGATGCAGTCTTCCCTTATTGTGACGGTGATGTCATTACCTTAACTGCTCTCGGAATTCCGTTTATTGATGACTTTGAATGGAATACCGGAGAAACTTCGCAAAGCATTGAGGTTACTACAACAGGAGTATATACGGTAACTGTTACCAATCCTCTTGGGTGTTCAGCAACCGCTTCGTTGCCAATTGGGTTCCTTCCAACACCTAATGCGGTTATTGATGTTGATGGTAATACAAACCTGTGTGCCGGAGATGAGGTTGTTCTTACTGCAACGGGTCTTCCGTTTGGAAATGACTATCTCTGGAGTAATGGTGAAACCACTCAGTCGATTACTGTTACTGGTGCAGGAACGTACTCTGTAACGGTAACAAATTTGGCTGGATGTAGCGCTAGTTCAGAACCTGTTGTTATCGAAGTTGCTCCTAGTCCTGAGGCAGAAATTACGGTGCTTCCAGACACAATGGTTTGTGTTGGGGATACGCTTTTCTTTGATGCTACAGGTGGAGATAATTACTTATGGAGCAATGGCGAAACCACTGCTTCTATTGTAGTGGTTGCTACCGAAGACATGACTTATACTGTTGAAGTAACAAATGATGGTTGTAATCAAATTGCAACTGATGAGGTGTCAATCACAGTCCAGGAATACCCTAATGCGGTATTCGTTTATGGTGATACTAAATTGGGTGAACCAGTCTTGTTTACTGATTCATCTACTGTTCCTCCGTTGTTCAGTTGGTCTTGGGAATTTGGAGATGGAAACACATCTAACGAGCAGAACCCTAGTAACGATTATCAAGAACCAGGAGAGTATGAAGTTGTACTTACAGTAAGCACATCTGCAGGATGTACAGATACGGTTGTAGATGTGATTGACGTTCAGGAGTTCTTCATCATCACAAATATGCTTACACCTAATGGTGATGACATGAACGACTACCTTTGGATTAAGTCTAGTTTGGCAGAGGTAATTGATGCTAAGATTTATAATAGATGGGGACTTTCCATATGGGAAGGCGTTGGAACTGATTTAAGGTTTGAAGGACGAACGTCAGCAGGTGTTGAGTTGCCTGCCGGAACATACTATTATACCATTGTATTGGATTATGGTGATGCTGGTACAACAGAGCTTTCTGGCTATCTAACTCTTCTTAGGGACTAACGCTGATAAAGGTAAAAATGTAAGCGGTTTCGTTTTAACTTGAAAAGCGGGTTTCGGAAACGGAACCCGCTTTTTTAATTCAAGTTTTGGGTCGTTATCAAATAGTAATTCAGCTATCTTTATTTTCATGATTATCCGTTTTTCCGTTTCCTGCTTTCTAACTATTTGTTTGTCGTGGACTGCTATTCAAGCCCAAGTGCTTTATGAGGAGATTTCTCTTCAGTCAGGGATTGATCATTTGCAGTCTAGTATAATTTTTTTTGGTGGAGGTATAGCCGTGCTTGATTTTGACAATGATGGCTGGGAAGATGTGTATCTCACTGGCGGAGAGAACCCTGATAAGCTATACAGAAATCTAGGAAACAATCAATTCGTAGATGTTTCCATCCAAGCGGGGATTGTCTCATTACCCGAAGCCACGACTATGAGTGTAATTGCAGGAGATGTAAATAATGATGGTTATCAGGACCTATTGATTACCACATTCTTTGGTTCGGAAAGTATGCTTTTGGCTAACCAAGGTGACGGAACATTTATGTACTTGCCCAACGCTGTAAATGATGATAATGATTGGAAAACCACAGCGTCTTTTGGCGATTTTAACAAGGACGGTTTATTGGATTTTTACATTACGGCTTACGTGTTTAATGGCAGTACCATCCTTGGTCCTAACGATGAAATAATCGGGTTTGATCATGATTGTTCAGCCAACCAGTTGTTTATCAATAACGGAAACTTCAATTTTTCTGATGTGAGCTCGGCATATGGAGTGGATAATCAAGGATGTGGACTTGCTACCGCTTTTACGGATTACGATAGTGATTTAGATGTAGATATTCATTTAGCAAACGATTTTGGTCAGTGGGTTGCGCCTAGCGCTCTGTACCAAAATGAATTTCCAGTAGCTAATTTTCAAGATGTAAGTGTTGCAGCAAATATGGCAGCTACGTTTTATGGAATGGGAATAGCAATTGGTGATTATGACCGCGACAATGATCTTGATTATTACCAGACAAATTTGGGACGAAACTTATTGAGTAGAAATGATGAACTTGTTTTTACGGACGTAACAACACAGGCACTCGTAGAAAACGATAGCCTTTACGGGTTGAATGTTACAAGTTGGGGGTGTTTTTTCTTTGATGCGGACAACGATGCTTGGCCAGATCTTTATGTGGCAAATGGACCAATTCCTGCTGCAACATTCATAGCCAATGTTCTTTACGATCCCAATAAGTTATTCTTGAATAATGGCGATGGGACATTTGAGGACATGTCCGCTATTGCCGGTGTTGCAGATACCTTGCGGTCTCGGGGTGCTGTCTACGCAGATTTTGATAAGGACGGGAGACTTGATATGATGGTTTCGAACGTACATTCAGACGAGGATTCTGCTCACGTGTCTTACTTCCATAACATTTCTCAGAACAATAATCATTGGGTTGAGTTCGACCTTGAAGGTGTTCAAAGTAACCGAGATGCTTATGGCTCGCATGTTACAATTTGGTTAGACGGACGACCTACATTGGCAGAAGTTGATGGCGGTTCGTCTCATGCATCGAAAAGCTCTTCAATTGTCCACTTTGGGTTAGGGGAGAGCACCTTGGTAGACTCTGTTCAAATCGTATTTCCGAGCGGAATAACCACCACGCTAACAAGCCTAGCTGTTGATCAGCGACATTCTATTATGGAGGATATAGCAACGGCTATTTCTGATTACCCGATTGAAAAATCATTTAATGCGATTTGGGTTGGAAATGGTGTTCAAATCAACTCGTCTGAGCCTACTAAGATTGCAGTTGAAGTAATTGATGTATCAGGTAAGCAAATTTTTAGTCAACGTAAGGAGTTTGCTGAAGGAGAGACAATTTTAACGCTGCCTCAAAACTTATCTAAGGGTGTATACTTTATTCATTTGCGAAACAGTGAAAATTTTCAAGTCCTTAAGGCTTATTTGAGGTAAGGTGCATCAGTAACTTTTAGTTACCATTAATCCAAGTTATAATTTCGAAATGGATGGTGGCATTAAAGAGTAACGCAGATTTAGTGCATTAGTTAGATAATCACCGTTAATTAGAATTGAGAGGTTTTAGGGGGTGTCAGCGCCCTTTTTTATCTCCTATATTCGGAGCGATGAAGAATGAGAGCTATGCTGTAGTTATTCCGTTTTACAATGGCTTAGATACCATTGAAGAGTTGGTTACACGCATTGCTAAGGTCTTTTCAGAACTCACTTATAGTTATCGGGTAATAATTATTGATGATAGCGCTGATGAGACAAAGCATAGCAAGCTTCAGGCTTGGTTTAAAGATTCTACTAACATCAGTCTAATCAGTCTTGAAAGAAACTCAGGCCAGCATTTTGCCACAATGCGGGGGCTTAAAAATGCAGAAGGTTCTGTTGTAATTACCATGGATGAAGATTTACAGCACAACCCAGAAGATATTCCTAAGCTGATAGAAACGAGATTGTCTGAAAACGTTGATGTTGTTTATGGCAATCGCTTATCGAAAAATTGGCGCTTTTGGGTTGGGAAAGTAATCCTAACTGTTTTCTTTCCTAATGGGCCTAAAACCACATGTTCGTTCAGATTACTTGATGAAACCATAGTTCGCAAATTGGTAAAAGCTGATGTTACGTTTTACGAGTTAGAAGGGTTGATTTATAAACTTCAACCCAGCTATGGGTATGCAGACATTCGTCTTGAAACAACGGCAAAAGGCAGTCGAAAGTCGTCTTACTCGTTGATAAAACTATACTCGCTCATTAGTAATCTTATTGCATATTACAGTTGGTTTCCAATTATACTATTAGCCGTTGCTGTTGTTGGTATTCAGCTATGGCTTGTATCCAACCTCGGTTTTCAAGGATTATTTTTTCTTCCTCTTACTGGGTTTTCTGTTGTTACTTTAATGGCCTACATTTCAACTAGAACAAGAAACCCTAATTCTTGAAATTAGAACGCTACGGTATTTCTTTAAGGTCAGTTCGCGCGGAAGATATAGAGACCGTTAGAACCTGGCGGAATTCAGATTTAGTTCGGCCTTATATGTTTTATCAGAAAATTATTTCCGAGCAGGACCAAAAGCGCTGGTTTTCTAAGCTAAACCCGTTAGATAACTTTTACTTTATCATTAGTCATAATGATGTGCAAATAGGGGTTTGCAATATCCGAGATATAGATTGGGAACAGGGTCACTGTGAAGGAGGGATTTTTGTTGGGGAAGAGAGGTTTCTCAATTCATCTGTTCCCATAAGAGCGGTTCTTACTGCTTGCGAATACTGGTTTAACTTTCTTAGTATTGAGAAAGTTTCGATTAGCATTTTAAGAGGTAATAGTGTGGCCGTTAAGTTTAATAAGATGTTAGGAGCAGAGGAGGTTTCAAATTCGGATGGTTTAATCTCAATGATTTTGACCAGAGAAGCGTTCAATCAGGAAACTTTAATTCGAAGAAAGCAGTTTGATGCAAGGTATCACCAAGGAAATAGCGAGTTGAAAATCACCACAGAATCAGTTGCGGATCAGTCAACTTTAGTAAACAGCAAGAGAGAAGTAGAAAAGGGTAATAACCTGAACGTAGTAATTGATTCACTTGTTTAATTGTGATTTAAGGTTGGCGAGGTAGGCCGCAAAATTTGGGTCAACATCTTCTTTTGTCAATGCTGCTTGGTAGGATTCAATAGCCAATAATGTATCTCCCTTCATTAGATGAAAATTCCCCAAGAAAATTTGAGGAGCAGATTTGCTGGGGTGCTCTTTCACTAGTTGATTTGACAGGTCTATTCCTTTGTCTGGCTGCCGTAATTCAAGAAGTATTTCCAATGGTTTAAGGCCATAGTTAACACGCCCGCTTCTACTGTTAAATGCATTGCACGCGTATCGAATTGCCTTTTCGGTTTCACCAAGATCTCGGCTTAGATAAGCACACCTCAGCAGACACTCAACTTGGTTCTCAGCAATGGAAGCAAGCGCATCATAATGGAAAAGCGATTTTTTCAAATTCTCATTTCTTACTTCTGCAGAAGTGGCATTGTATCCATCTGCAGCATAAAATTTTCCGGCCAAAAAATTAGCTACAAAAGACCTAGGTACCACTTTCACATCATTGTAAACGAGCGATTTATGACTTTTCCAATCAGGTACGCGAGATATAACGCGTGTAGAGTACAGGGTAAGTATCACAGATAGAATGCCTAACGCAGGTTTAACTCCATACTTGGAAATTGATTTATGCAGAAGCCAAGCCAAAACAAGACAAAACCCAAGCGAGGGTGTGAGCAACCAACGCTCCGCGATTATTCCAGGAACCCCAGCAATAATATTAAGAAATGGCGCTATTCCCATTCCAAAAATTCCGATTCCGAGGCTTATGATGGGGGCTCTTTTTATAGACGTAAAAAAGGCAATCAGCAGTAAAATGAGAAATGCTACTCCAATCCAAACCAGACCATCTGCCCATGTCATGATTTCAATTTGATCATAACCATAGAAAAAGGCTAGGGGATGCGGGAAAGACACCATACGTAGATAATGTGCGATAATTGCAAGCCCGGTTGGCAGGCGATCCCACATATTGGGAATAAACATTAAAGGACTTTCCTCAAGTGTAAATTCATTTCTTAAATAGAGCGGAAAAAAATGATAAACCGTAACTAGATACCCAGTAAAAACAGCCAAAAATGGCCCTCCAGCAGCAACCAATTTTTTGAAGTTCCATTTTCTAAACAGGAATACACTTAGCACTAAAATTCCAGCAAATGGCACGTTTCCAATCTTGGTGGGCAACGAAACAAGAAATACCAACATGGCCGCTAGCAACAGCGGCCAGCGGTTAGTGTCGATGAATTTGATTAGTAAAAGGCTACTCGATAGAACAATAATTAAGCTCAGAATTTCTTCTCTATTTTTTAGGCTACATACAACCTCCGTGTGTATTGGATGAAAGACGAAAAGGCCAATTGCAATCAATAAAAGGTTACGGTGTTCCGAACCTGTAATTAGCAGCATTAGTTTGAAGACGAGGAAAGAAAGCAACGCATAAAGCAATACGTTTATAAAATGACTAAGCCACAGTCTTTCGCCCCAAGCAGACCTTTCTAGGGCAAAGGTTACCCGCGTTACTGGCCTATAGGCGTATGGTGTACCCAAGTCCGTTTTTCCGTAGTAACTGGTAACTATTTCGGGAATGCCACTTATGCCCTCGTTTACCATTTCTAAATTCTCAGAAACTAAGTAGTCGTCAATGCTGTATCCGTTATTAAGTGTAAGACCGTAAAGCAAAATGGAGCACAGCGTTATGGCTAGCAACACATTACGGTCCTTGCTTAATAACGAGGTTAGATTCATTAATAAATCGGTTTATTGTTTGAATAAAACTCGCTCCAAGATTTAGGCGGAGTATTCTTCAGACCAAGCACGCCCAAAACTTTATCTGAACAACCACTAAGGTCGGTGGCTTCTAACATAGGTTTTACGTCAAATCGTTGCTTCATCCAAGGATGAACGAACCCTAGAAGAACGCAAGATCTCCATTGATTAGATTGATTTTTAGTGCTTCTGTGCCAAATCCAAGGGTCAAAAAAGATAACATCTCCTTTTTTGCCGGTAATCATTTGTGCTTCAGCATCAAACCGTTTATTAGATGGTTCGGTCTCTTTTCTGTGAGAACCTTTTAAAAACATAGGCGAGCCATTTTCTTCATTAAAATCGTCTAATAGAATTTGCATAACCAAAAGACGCACACAACCAGCGGGACGAATATTATTGTCTCTATGAATTTTGGCCGTATAGTTACTCTGATTGGGTGCCACGCAAGAAGTAGTCATTGTGTACAAGATAGGCTCAGAACCCATATAGGTTTTTGCGAGGTCTGCGATAAAATCTAATTCTAACAACTCCAAGAATGCACCACCATAGACAGGGGCGAAAAGTAGACGGCCAAAGCCATCATAATCGGCAGTGCCCATTTTTTGAGACTCAATTTCAATTGAACTAAGGCATTGTTGACGTAATCGTTCAACAAATTCATCGTTCACCAATCCAGAAACTCGAACTACCCCATTTGTAGGTAACTCTCGTTCTATCGTGGAGGAAATTTCCTTGATGTTTATGGTCTTAGCCACAGTTAGGTCTCTGTAATACGAATTTCATAAATGTAGAAAACCAAAGTTTCTTTCTACTCCTTATGACATCAAGTGATTATTTTGGGTTAGTGTCAGATGTTTTTTCGGTAATTATGCTGAACAAGAATAATGGTAAAGACAAACCCCGCAAACGAACCAGTTTATTTCTACCTCAGTAACGAGTGGTACAAAGGGAATATGCCTACGTTTTATGACTCTGAAAACTGGGATTTAACTGCTTTTCTTAAGGAGAATTATTCCAAACTGAAAGAAGAGATTGTTGGGTTTTATTCTAATCGCGGGGATGAAATGCAATCCAATTTTACGCCTTACAATTATTCTGAAAAAGGCTGGAAAACACTCAACCTTTATACATACGGGTTGCGCTATAAAGAGAATTGTAAAAAGTTTCCAGTGCTCGATTCCATTGTTAGTCAAATTCCAGGGCTTACAATGGCACAAATAGCAGTGCTTGAGCCAGGGGTTAGAATAAAAGCGCACCTGGGAGATACCAACGCCATTATCAGAAATCATATGGGAATCTCAATTCCGGGAGAATTACCGGATTTGGGATTACGTGTCGGTCAGCAAGAAATTTGCTGGGAAGAAGGCGAGATTTTTTCTTTCTGTATTGTACACCGGCATTATGCTTGGAATTACACCAAAAGCTACAGAGTTGCTTTAATTGTGGATGTTATTCATCCTGATTTCAAAGATAAAATAGCGGAGGTTTGTGCCGAATCGTTAGCGCTTATTTCTATGAAATTTGCAGCGACCAAAATGCCATTTCTCAAAGGTTTGCCAAGGCCAATAACTCGGTTTATGCAAAAATGCATTTCCATCCCATTCCGACTCAAATTGTTTCTTTCTGGAGCGTTTAGGACTAATTAATGGAGGATTTGATTCGTTACTCAAAAGAGGAATCGGAGTTTTTCGGTTTAAAAATCGGGAGAGCACATGACTCCAATTTTGATTTGGAGGACTTTAAAGATTCCATCAATAGAAACAACTTTGATGTAATTAGGATTCGCATAGATATAAATAACACTTCTGTAATCTCTAATGTTAAGGCACTTCCGTTCCAAGTTTACCATCATGGGTCTATAGTTAAATACGAGCTTCCTGTAAAAGGACTTACTCATTCTGAGTATTTAAATCCGGAAGTAACGCTTAGAGTTTACAATGGAACTGATCCAGAAAACGTGGCCAAAATTATAGCCAACGGAAGTGCCAAACATCCAATAGGGTATTGGTCTACTCCAGGTTTAGAGCAACCAGTTTCAAGAGAAAATGAAGTAAAATATCTCTCAGAGTATTATGCCAAACTCTACGTGACCCATCAGCGCCAGCTCTGGTTTATGGAATGGGAAGGAGTTCCTGTTGGCTTTGTAGCGAGCAATTTCGAGAATGGTGTTATGGACACACCTTTAGCAGTAGTACTTCCCGATTTTAGAGGGAAAAAGTTGCTGCACGAGATTATGATTAGCCGAAACAATTATGGAATTGAGCACGGACTAACCATGATTACAAATGGCGCGCGTAAGGAAAACCTTGCTAGTCAGCACGTTTTTGCCAAGTTTGGTATGCGCACAGTTGGCGAGGATCATGTTTATCACATTTTATGTAAGCACGGTAAGGAGGCTCATTGATCCCACACAACACGATCTTTAATATCTTCACGCTCAATGAGTATCTCTGCTACAATATCTGCTTCAGAGTGGCGTGCACTTAAAGCCATAGATTGGCCCAAAGGAGCATTTCTTTTAGCTGGAGATTGGATTGTAATTGCTTTTTCTATTACAGTATTTAAGATGCTGAATCTTTGGATTCTCTATCCACTCATGGTAGTAGTTATTGGTTCAAGAATGATGGGGCTTTGGGCTTTGCTGCACGATGGGCATCACAACATGCTGGTTAAATCAAAACCATTAAATCGAAAGCTGACGGAATGGTTTATAGCCTGGCCATTGTTCAAATCATTAGCCGAGTATGAAGAACAACATAGCTCACATCATAAATATTTAGGTGGTAAGGGAGACCCTAATTTTCATTTGCTGAGGTATGAGGAGTTTCAGTTTCCTATGAAACGGAGTAAGCTCATTTCAATTTTGATTAAGGATATTTTGGGACTCAACTTTCTGTATTACAGAATGCTAGGCTTGGTTAAAAACCCACTGGTGATTTTTAAGAAAGTGACTCAGTGGAATTTTGAACGAATAGCATTGGTTTTGGTAGTAGGTGTTTTTGCGGTGTATTTCAATTTCTGGCAAGAAATACTACTGTTTTGGGTTGTTCCATTAGTAACCTATTTCCAATTTTTGATTAGGGTTACGTTAATCGCAGATCACTGCTTTGCAAATAACTCAGAATCGAAAGTGAGAACCGTAAAATTGAATTGGTTTGAAAGAACTTTTATGGTGCCGCATAACCTTAGTTATCATTACGAACACCATCATTTTGGAGGAATACCAAGCTACAACTTACCGGCATTGCAGCAGAAGTTAAGCTTGAACCCTACCTATGCCAAGGCATCTGATTTGAGCCAAGGTTACCTAGAAGTATTTAGAAAAGTAACTAAGTGTGCCTAAATTGATTAAGCTATTTAGAGGGAACTGGCACTTCTGGCTGTTTCTTTTGGTGTTTCTGGTTTATGGGAATACGCTTTTCAATTCTTATGGGTTTGACGATTCTCTTGTTACTACTCCTGAAAACGAGTTGGTTAAAAAGGGAGTAAGCGGTATTCCAGAAATATTTACATCGTATTATATAGATTGGGAAAACAAGAAGGCGGATTATAGGCCGTTGGTTAAGCTCACGTATGCCTTGGAGTACGAAGCTTTTGGGTTCAAGCCAGGTATAAGCCATTTTATTAATGTGCTTCTCTTTGGGTTGACGGCCATTTTTCTATTCCATCTTCTTTGTTTCTTTTTTGACGAACGACTTCGACTATTTCTGTTTTTGGCCGTTTGTCTGTTCTGTATCCATCCCATAAATACAGAGGTGGTAGCTAGCTTAAAGGGTAGAGATGAGCTGCTGAGTTTGATGTTTACTATCTTTTCTTTTCATTACATAGTGCGGTTCTATAAAACTGAATCTGCAATTACAATGCTTATCGCGTTGGTGTTGTATGTGCTATCCATGATGTCAAAAATGTCATCAATAACATGGGTTCCTATTCTGTTGGTTGGCTTACATTACTATAATGGTTTGTCTCGATTAAAGACACTTAAGCTAGGGGCCGGATTGGTAATTCTTACCATGATGTATTACGTTTCTGTGTTTATGCTTTTTGATGATTGGAAACGTCCATTCCATTTCATAGAAACGCCTTTTCATTTTTTGCCAACTGATGAAAAGATAGCAAGCATTATTGCTGCGGCCGGTTACTATTTGAAGCTATTAGTTTGGCCGCACCCAATGTGCTGCTATTACGGATTTGATGAAATTCCTTCTGCTAACTGGGCCGATTTACGCGTTTACGGCTCTGTCCTTGGTTACTTAATCTTGGCTACATTGGCATTACATCAAATACCCAGAAAAGGACTGGCGGGGCTTGGCGCAATAATTATTCTTGCTGATGTAGCGCTTTTCTTAAACGTACAATTCCCGTATACCGGAATAATTGCAGATAGGGTTCTTTACGGTAGTTCGTTAGGTGTAAGTTTGATTGTGGTGGCGGTGGTTATGCTAATTGCCAAGAAAAAGGGAGCTGATGCTTCGGCTGCCGATGCGGTTTCTAAACAGCGCTTATTCATTCCGATCATCATTATAGGAGTTATTGGTGCTGTTATGACCGTTAACCGAAATTTCGATTGGAGAGACAATCTCTCCTTAATTTCTAATGATGCAGAGACCTGTGATAGGTCAGCCAAAATTCATCAGCTACACGGTGATTATATCCGACAATCATATTTTTTGGATTCCACTTTAAACAAGAGTGAATTGGCTCATGCTTCTATTGCTGCATACCAGAAGTCTATTGACATTCACAACGGTTACCCACCAGCATGGATAGGTATTGGAAATGTGCTGTATTTTGATCTTAACAAGCCGAGGAAAGCGATTCCGTATTACGAGCGAGCGCTGCAATTGGACTCCGTATTTAAGTATGCGCGTTACGATCTTATAGAGGCTTACTTTGAAATAGGACAACCAAATTTAGCTGTCAGTCACCTAACCTATCTTCTCAGAAGTAAACCGAATGACGAATTTCTAATGAATAAGCTTGTTAACGCTTTTTTTCTTTCTGGAAATTTCGAATCTGCACAACGAGAAAATGAGCGGTTTTTGAGAACACACTCAAGTTCAGATTGGGCGATTATCAATCAAGGGAATTTATTCTTGGCCAAAGGCGATACCATAGGCGCACTAGGCTATTTTGACCGTGCCTTGGAATTAAACTCATCCAATTTAGGCTTTCAACAGTACGTAACTTCTCTGCGAGGGAAATTGGGAAGTGATTAGTTCGGCTTTTTAGTGCCCCATGCTCCCTTTATTACATTTGAACTGCATGTTACGCATAAGATCAATCATAGCCTATCTAACCGATTCTAGTCAGAATTTAAACTGGATGGTATTCTTTTTTGGTGTGTTGATGTACACAAATATTTTACCTGACGGATTCACATTTGGAGATGAGTTGGTTGGTACAGGTGAGAACACGATTACCTCTAGAGGAATATCTGCAATCCCAGATATTTTTACCGAAACAGGATATGGTTGGTTTGACTATCAACCCTTAGCAAAGGCAAGTTTTGCATTGGAGTATTCCTTAGTTGGGCAGTATTATTTGTTCAGCAATTTCGTTCAAATTGGGTTGTTCGGCCTTGTCTGCTTGGTAATGTATCTAATGATTGGCAGGCTGCTTTCAGGCGTGTCTCCCGCTTTGAGACTAATGGCAATTTTGTTGTTTGTTGCTCACCCCGCAAATACCATTGTTGTAAATAGTCTATTAGGTCGAGCAGAAATGCTTGGGTTCATTTTCTTTGGATTGGGAACGATTAAACTGATAGACTGGCTGGAACTGGCTAAACCGAAATCGCTCGTTTTAGCCCTATTATTAATGGTGCTGGGCTTGTTGAGCCAACCTCAGGTAATGAGTTGGTTTTTGTTGCCTGTTTTTGCGGTTTGGGTCAATGGGATTAAAGGTAAATCCAAGGTCTTTGGCCTGATTGGTTGTTTACTAGGAGCCATCTTTGTCTATGCCCTTTTCAGAATTGGAAATTTATCAGACCCAAATATTCTTGCGGTTTATAATCCGCTTATAGAATTAACAGGTTTTTCAGAACGACTTGCAGCTGGTTTATACGTCTTGCTGCACGGGTTTAAATTGTTGATGTTTCCGCACACACTGCTGAGTAGCTACAGTTATGGTTCTTTTGAAATGGTGGGTTGGAATAATCCGATGGTCTACATTTCGTTACTGATTTTAATAGCCCAACTTCTTGTTGTTTTTTTAGCACGAAAACGCCTGCCAATGCTGGCTTTTGGGGCCTTTCTTATTCTAATCGACCTAGTACCATTTTCTAATCTTTTCAGCCTACAAAGTTCAATTTTTGACGAGAAGAATCTCTTTGGTGCAACTTTAGGCATATGCTTAATTATTGTCTCTTTAATTGGCTTTTTCCTTAAAGTCAAAGACACCGATACCATTAAACAGGTATTCGTGCGGAATAATTCTTTCCGCTATTTGCTTTTGCTTTTACTCGTTTTAGGAGGGTATAAAACCTATAGCAGAAACTACGTATGGGTAAACAATTACAAGCTTACTACAGTGGATGCAGAATCTGACCCAAACGCAGCTATAGCCAATTTTCAAGCAGGTAAATATTTACGCGTTGAGTACTACAAGTATCCCGTCCAAAACTTGATCAGCCATATAGATAGTGCAGCGTTTTACCTGAACAAGTCAATTGATATTTTTGATCAATGGCCAACATCTATTATGGAATTGGGTGAGTTGCGTTTACAGGATTCGGGGCAGCCTGGTTTGGCACTTCAACTCTTTGAAAAAGCTGCACAAATAGAACCCGAAAACCCTGAAATTGTACTAAATATAGGTTTGTCCCTTTCCAGTTTAGGAAGAACTGGAGAAGCAATCGAAATGTTTGGAACCGTGCTTGAGATGGATCCAACGGATGAAAGAGCAATGGAACAAATTCTCATGCTCTACACCAACAACAGTTATTTTGACGAGGCAGAGTATGTGAATCAAAGGTACTTCCAACTGCACCCAGAATCAGCTCAGCCATACTTGTATCAATCTAAAATATTGCTCTCCAGAAACGATACAGTTAAGGCGCTAGATTATTTAAATGAAGCAAAGACCCGAAACCCTGAGGGCCAAGATATAAACGAACTCTTGCTGAAATTGCAATCACCAAACTCTGCAAAATAAATCGTGGAATTAAGCAGACACATAAAGCGTTTACATAAGCCATTTGGTTTAGACCTTTTTCAAGAAGTTTCTGGGAAGAGTTTGAGCATTTTTAGAATTGGTTTTGGGTTGGTAATGCTCTATGAGATGATCAATTTAAGGTCATACGTATTACGGGATTTATTGAACTCAAAATTCTTTCTTACCTACGACCTCTTTTTTTGGTTGGACGCGCTTCCCAGACCAGTAATGAATGTCGTTCTAACATTAGCTGGTTTCGCTACGCTTTTTGTAATTGTAGGCTATAAATACCGTTATGCTCAACTTCTAGTTGCCATAGTTTGGGCCTACCTATTTCTATTGGATAGGGGCCACTACAATAACCACTATTACCTCTATTCTTTAATCTGTTTTGCAATGGTGTTTTTTAATGCCAACAGCAACTATTCGGTTGATGCCGCTTTAAGCAAAATCCCAATTCCCAAAACCGTTCATGCGTGGCAAATTTGGTTTATTCGCATACAGCTTTTTATAGTCTATTTCTACGGTGCTGTTGCAAAACTAAATGCCGATTGGCTAAGAGGTTGGCCAATAAGAAAGTGGCTTACTGAGGATATTGGCAAATTTCCAGATTGGTATGCAAATTTTGTAACGAGCGACTTTGGGGTTTACTTCTACGCCTATGGCGGAATTGCTTTCGATTTATTGATAGGATTTTGTCTCCTGCATAAAAAATTGAGGTACTGGTGCTTACCAGCCATAATTTTCTTTCACGTTTCTAATCACTTCTTCTGGAATATCGGCACCTTCCCTTGGTTTAGTATCCTTGTAACAACCCTGTTTTTTGACCCAGATTGGCCTGAGAAATTTGGTCGATGGCTAGGAGTGAAGAGCAAAGAAATTACCGAAGTCAAATTACCCTCAGCAAATGTTCGTAGCAAGAACATAATAGCCCTTGTATTTAGCGTGTATATGCTTATTCAGGTTGTAGCACCGCTAAGACAATTTATGTACCCCGGCAACCCAGGATGGCATGGTTACGGCCATTTGTTTAGCTGGAGAATGATGTTGGTAGATTCCGTATCTGGAATTATTGTAAAAGTTAAAGACGAGTCTGATGATGAATTTGCAATCGTTGCGATGGATGATTATATCAGCTTCAGACAGTTTAGAAAGGCATCGAGAGTTCCATCATCTTTCTTAGATTTTGCTCACTTCATCAGAGACGAAATGATAAAAGGAGGCGCGCAAAACCCTGTTGTTCAAATGAAAATCCTAAAGTCGTTTAATGGGCGCCCATACGAGTTGCTTACAGACACAACGGTAAACTACGCTATCATTGAAGAGTCCTACTATTACGTTCCAGATTGGATACAACCTAATGACCCTGATGCCACACCTGGGGCGATATGGACCAACTTGGAGAAACATTAAACCCTTGTTACCCATCGATTAACAGCGTTTTTCGTGTGATAAATTGTATAATTTTGTCTTCTGCGCAAAAAATTATCAGGCATGTTAAAATACACGGTTCTTCTTGCTTTTTGTTTTTCCACATTATCAGCGTTTTCTCAGAATGAAAAAGTCACCTCTCTAATTATTGTAGATGAAGTGGTAGGAGAAGATTGCTTTGAGAACCTAAAAGGGCTAGAAGCTTATTTATTCAAAGACGATGTAAATAACCTGAACAACTCTGCACATCTCGATTATGGTCTTAAAATCAAAAAAGTAGAAAAGGTTTACCCTTATTTGGTTAAGGAAGGCCCAGACGGAAAGTATATTGCTTATGATCAGATGGTTCCATTGCTTCTTGAAGCTTTAGAACATACATCTAGGTTGATTGAAACCGAAAATGGGAAACGACTCCGACTAGAAGAAGAATATTCGAACTATAAAATTTACATGGAGAATAATTTGCAGCAGATAAATTATCAATTGCAAACACTTCAAAGTGAAATTAACGGACTTAACGAAAGTATGTCTGTAGAGTAATTTATCGCAAAGAATTTACAATTCCCCCAATATGAGAAAGCTTTTTACCATTATTTCATTAGCTCTTGGAACCACATTTGCCACAGTAAATGCACAGGTTGCTTGTGACTACATTTATGTAACACCAGGAGGTGCAAGTAATGGAACTGGAGATATTAACGCTCCAGTTGCGCTGCCTTATGCAATGACATTGGTTTCGCCAACTAGAAACGTGGTGCTAATGCTGGATGGTAATTACAGCTATTCTCAGAAAATTTCAGTTCCAGCAGACGCCATCATTGATGGTAGGTACCAAATTACAGGTGGAGAATGGGTGAAGAATTCAGACGCAAATACCACAATTACAATTACGCCAAGCTTAGAAACAGTAAGTAGTACAGGGCACTATATTGCTTTTGAATTGAGCAATTCGGATGATGTATACCTCAAAGACTTAAACATTATAAACAACTCCACTGCTTCTGGTACAACTGGCTCAAGAGGTAGAACTAAATACGGGATTCGTGTTTCCAACTCAAGTAGCTTTTACTTTACTCGATTAGATATCACAACAACGAATGCAACAAGTGGGATTAACGGTGCTAATGGCGCAAATGGTTTTAACGGTGGCCAGGGTTGGACAGGCCACCCAGGAGATGATGATGGAAATTCCTGTGGAGCAGCAGGAGGAACAGACGATGGTGAAGGTGGATTTGGTGGTGGCGGAACTGGTTTGACAGCTGGCGCTAACTCATGTAACGGAACACCAGGTTCAAATGGTCTAGCCGGTCCAAACTTTCGCCATGGCGGTTGGGGTGGTGGTGGTGGTTCTGGAGAACAGCAGGATGAAAATCCAAGCGCTAGACCTGGTGGTTTTGGTGGTTCTGGTTCTAACGCAGCTGGAGGAAACGGAGGAAGTGCTAACAATAGTAATTCCGGAGATGGTGGCTCAGCGAATGATGGTAGTGCTGGTGCTTCTGGAGGCCTTACTGGTTCGGTAAGTAATTACAGTTTAGGTGCATATTTTATTCCTGGTGCTCAAAGTAGTGCTGGCTCTGACGGCCGCGGTGGCGGTGGCGGTGGAGGCGGTGGAGGCGGTGGCGCCCAAACTGGTTTTAGTGTTGATAATGGCGCGGGCTCCGGTGGTGGAGGCGGTGGTGGCGGAGGCCAAGGAGGTGCTGGCGGAACTGGAGGTTACGGTGGTGGCGGTAACTTCGGTGTCTATGTAAATGGAGGCGCTGGCTACAGTTTGGTAGATACTAGAATTGCTCAAGGAAATGCTGGTTCTGGTGGTTCTGGTGGTTCTGGTGGAAACAGGGGAACAGGTGGAAATCAAGGAACGAGAGGAACTGTTAGTGGAGGAGAAACAGGAAATGGTGGCTGGGGCGGCTTTGGCGGAAATGGCGGCTTTGGAGGAAGTGGTAGACCGGGTGCTGGTGGTTTAAGTGCCGCAACGCGAAGTATTACACAAAATGGGTCATCTGTACCAAACCCAATTACACTTTTAGCTAAGGTTTTAGGCGGATGTACAAACTCTGAGATAACACTTTCTAAGAGTGGTGGAACTTGGAATTTATTGTCTGGTGCTCAGTTTATCAATGATTTAGATGCTGCTACAACATCTTACAATACAAGCACAGGTTCAATACTTGTATCATACCCAGCTATAGGACATAAAGATTTAGAGGTAAGTGCAACTTATGATAAGTTCATTTACGTCAAGGAAAGTAGAGCAGTACCAGCTATTACAGCAATAGCCAATCCATGTGATGGAAACAATGCTACTCTTACAACCGCAACAAGCGGAGATCAATATGAATGGGTTGTGTTTCAAACAACAACCGCATCATCTCTAGGAACATCAACTAGTCAGACTTATAATTACTCACCGTCTTCAACCGGAACTTATAAGGTTAGACTGAGAGTTTATGATAATTGTTGTGGATGGTCTGTGCCAGTATACAGCACATTTACGGTTAATTCTATTCCAACAGGTTCAATTGCTGGAAATGCAACTATTTGTGATGGAGCATCAACAAATCTTACGTTCGCGCTGAGTGGAGGAACAGGACCGTATGATGTGGTTTACAGTGCTGGTTTTTCAAACTTCACTCTTAACAATATCAGTAATGGACATAACGAAGCGGTTTCTCCGTCTTCTACGACCAACTATTCTATTGTTTCTATTACTGATAGCAATGGTTGTGGAACTATTTCGGTTCCTGGTTCTGTTACTGTAACTGTAACCCCTTCACCTAACGGAACAATAAGTGCAACATCTCCTGTATGTGACGGAGATGCGACCACGCTTACTTTCAACTTTACTTCAATTGCAGGTCCCTTCGATATTCAGTACACTGATGGAACTACAACTTATGCTCTTAATGGAATTTCTAGTGGCGCAACTGCAACTCATACTCTTTCCACAGGAAATGTAACTTTCGACTATATCTCTATTGAAGATGCCAATAACTGCGCACGAACAACTGGTTTTGGTGGTAATGCTACAATTACGGTAAATGAACTTCCGCTAGGTACCGTTTCAGGAGCAACCACAATTTGCGAGGGAGATGCAACTGACTTAACATTCAACTTTACAGTTGGAACAGGACCTTACGATGTTGATTATTCTGATGGATCAACAACTTTCAGTCTGTCAGCAATCTCTGATGGATACACCGTTTCTGTATCTCCTTCTGCAACTGCCACTTATAGTATTGCAGAAATTACAGACGCAAACGGATGTACTAATTCAACTATTTCTAGTTCAGCTGTCGTTACGGTTAATCCTTCTCCAAACGGAAGCATCAGTTTGATAACCCCAATTTGTTTGGGAGACATGACTACGCTAACGTTTAGTTTAACTTCTGGCACCGGTCCTTTCGATATTGATTTTACTGATGGAATAACCAACTTCTCCTTAACGGGAGTTGTTAATGGAGGCACGTTTGATGTAACGCCAACAACTTCAGTTACTTACAACTTTACTTCTATTACAGACGCAAATACGTGTGTCAGAGCAACTGGATTTACAGGAGGAGCGCAAGTAATTGTAAACCCGCTTCCAGTTGTAAGTTTTAGTGGCCTCGCTACAGATTATTGTGAAACAGACGGTTCTATAACTCTTACGGGTAGCCAAGCCCCTGGTGGAACATTTACTGGTAACGGAATCTCAGACCTTGCAAATGGAACCGCAACATTTTCACCTTCTGGTGCTGGTGTAGGCGTTCATTCTATCACTTACACTTTTGAGGATATTAATACCTGCACAAACAGTTCGGTGCAATCCGTTAATGTAGATGAGGAGCCAGTTGCCAATGCGGGAGCGGGTGGTGATGAATGCGATCTTGATTTCACTTTCTCGGCTGTTCCTTCAGTAGGAATTGGTACATGGTCGCAAATTAGTGGCTCAGGTACAGCATTCTTTTCTACTGCAAGCAGCCCTACTTCCAGTGTTCAGGTGGACGCGTACGATACGTATGTTTTCGGTTGGACCGAAGTAAACGGTGAGTGTTCCGATAGTGAGCAAATCACAGTCAACTTCTATGAGCAACCAGCGGTAACGCTCCAGGCAGATAGAGATGAATGTCAGCTCAGTTTTGATTTGACTTCAACAACCAATATTCCGGTAACCGGGTATTCATGGACACAAGTCTCCGGCCCGTTTGCGGCTCTTAGTAATGCAACAACCGGTACGGCAACCGTAATAACTGCAGGTACTTTGGGTGATTATGTTTTTGAATTGACGGTGACAGTGAATGGTTGTTCAGCTACAACTCAAACTACCATTACCCAGATTGAGGCACCTGTTGCCGATGCAGGTGTTGGTGGCGATGAGTGCGATTTGAACTTTGATTTGGTCGCACCGCCATCGTTTGGAACAGGAACGTGGACACAAACAGCCGGTCCAGGATTCTCAAGCTATAGCCCAAATGCAAACAGCGGAACAAGCACGGTAAGTGTTTCTCAGTATGGTAATTATGAATTTACATGGACAGAGGAACTTCTTGATTGTTCTTCCTCGGATGCAGTTAGCGTAAACTTCTACGAGCAACCGCTTGCAAATGCAGGAACCAACGGTAACGAGTGTCAATTCAGCCATGTATTCAATGCGGTGCCTAGCGTTGGAAACGGAACATGGACTCAGGTTAGCGGGCCGGGAACATCTTCTTATGTTGATGCAACGGGTGCAACTACCACAGTAACAGCGACTGTTGTCGGTCAATACGTCTACCAATGGGAAGAAGTAAACGGAACTTGTTCTGACGCTTCAACTGTTACTGTTAACTACTTTGCTCAGCCCGTAGCAAATGCTGGTTTTGGTGGGGCAGAGTGTGATTTCGATTTCCAATTGGGAGCAACACCAAGTGTAGGAATAGGAACTTGGACAGCTACTGGTCCAGGAACAGTAACTTATACTCCAAATGCAAATGACCCAGCTGCAATTGCAGAAGTTTCGGCTTACGGAATTTACATTTTCACTTGGAGTGAAGACAACTTTGGTTGTACAGACGATGCCAGTATTACTGTAAACTTTGACCAACAGACGAATGCAAATGCAGGTGCTGGTGGTGATGAGTGCGACTTGAACTTCACATTTACTGGTTCGCCAAGTATAGGTTCAGGTATTTGGACTGTCGCTGGACCTGGTAATGCTTTTTACAGTGATGCAAATAGTCCGACAGCAACAGTTACGGTTGATGCTTACGGAGCTTATTTGTTCACTTGGACAGAAACAAACGGAAACTGTACCGCTGTTGATCAGGTTAGCGTCAACTTCTTTGAGCAACCAGTTGCAGACGCAGGACTTGGTGCAGACGAATGTGATTTGAACCATCAGTTTGCGGCAAACGCTTCTGTTGGTACCGGACAGTGGCTTCAAACCAATGGTTTAGGAACATCAACCTTTACGGTAGATTCCGATCCAAATACTACTGTTACAGTTACCGATTATGGCTCTTACACATACACGTGGACGGAGACTAACGGAACATGTTCCGATAACGCTACAGTTGTTGTTAATTATTTTGAACAACCAGTTGCAGATGCAGGTGCTGGGGGAGACGAGTGTGACCTAGATTTCAGTCTCTCAGGAACTGCCTCAGTTGGTGTAGGACTATGGACGGCTTCTGGCCCAGGAACTGCAACATTTGATGACGACCTAAGCGCATCAACAGACGTTTCAGTTTCTGCCTACGGCACATACACATTTACGTGGACGGAGTTAAACGGTACTTGTACTGATGCGGCTTCAGTAGTAGTTAATTTCTACGAGCAGCCAGCAGCTGTTGCAGGTTTGGGCGGAGATGAATGCGACTTGAACTTCCTTACTAGTGCAGTTCCTAGTGTTGGAACTGGGCTTTGGTCGCAAACAAGCGGTACAGGAACAGCAACATTTAGTAATGCTTCTTCAGCAATAAACACGATTACTGTTGATACGTATGGTACGTATGAATTTACTTGGACAGAAACGAATGGAACATGTATCGATTTTAGATCAATGACGGTCAACTTCTTTGAGCAACCTGTGGCTAATGCAGGTTTAGGAGGAGATGAGTGCGATTTAGATTTTACGCTTGCCGCAACAGCAAGTGTTGGTTTTGGTGAATGGACTTTTACTGGTCCAGGAACGGCAACTTTTGGTTCTAACACAGATGCTTCTACTGTAGCTACTGTTTCTCAATCGGGTGCATACACTTTCACTTGGACGGAGACAAACGGAGTTTGTGTAGATTCTGATGATGTGGTTGTTAACTTCTTCGATCAGTCAGTTGCTGATGCTGGAGCAGGTGGCGATGAGTGCGATTTG
>DMRV01000279.1 GCA_003456455.1 Flavobacteriales bacterium | reverse complement strand
CCAATCGAAGATAAAACCGTTATCGATGGCAAAATTATCCGTAATCGTTATAGTCCAATCTCCATTTAGCGGGCAGCCAATCAAACCAGATAGTGGGTCTATACTCGTATAACTTCCTGCGGGAAGTGCGTCTCCTTGGCTCACAACTACTGTATTTCCAGCGCCTGCTTCCGCCTCCATCGTGCCAAACGTGGGGTTGTTATCCCAGCAATATTCAAATCCTACCCCAGGGATTGGCGTAATGTTATCGTTATCGTTAGCGTCTCCCAAAAATGTATTGGCTCCGTTCTGACCCGTGGGAAAAGAACCTTCCAATAAAATCGTCTGTCCGTTCGGACAGCTCAACTCAATATCCAAATCACTTAGCCACGAATGCTCCATTTCTATACAAACACCACCAAAATCACTGATGTTAGTAAGTGTACTTCCAGAAGGAAAACCCGTAATAGCAATGTCTGTATCGTATACCGCTCCTGTACCATCTGGCAAAGTCAAGGTTCCTCCATTAAACGAACCCCCTAAAATGACGGTGCTCGATCTACAACCATTTGTATCAGTTACAAGAATTGAGTAGTCTCCAGCAGGTAAGCCTTCTATGTCTTCTGTTGTTTGACCCAATGGAAACCATTGATACGTATATCCTGGTGTTCCTCCAAAAACCGTTAAGTCGATAGCCCCATCCGAACCACCTTCGCAAGTAACGTCTGTTACATCTAAAGTGATTGTTATTGCGTCTGGCTCCACTATTATAAAGTTTTGGGTGAGCGAACAACCATTTGCATCCTCAACTGTAAGCGTATAATTACCAGCACACAACCCAGACTCAGTTGGCCCAGTTCCACCAGAAGGCTGCCAATCATATGTGTACGGAGGGTTTGTTCCTGTTACAACAGCTGTAGCTTCTCCATCACAAATTGCGTTACAAACCGCATCTGATGTGTTAATGACAACTTGAAGTTGATTATCCGTAATCGTAAACGATGCAGAGTCTTCGCAACCACTTGCATCAGTTATTAGAACATCATATGTTCCGGCACAAAGTGCAGTAGCCGTGGGGCCAGCACTCACGTTTGGTGTCCAAACGTACGTGTATGGTCCAGTTCCTCCAAAAGGCACAACGGCTGCGTCTCCATCGCATTGGCCAAAGCAACTTGCATCGTTAAAACTATTTGTGTTTGAAAGAACGGCTGGTTCGAGAATTTCAATTTCCAGAGAGTCGGAACAACCCGAAGCATCTGTTACAAAAACTTCATAATTACCCGGAGCAAGGTTTGATGTGTCTTGGACTGTTGAACCGCCTGGCAACCATACATATGTGTAACCTGGCGTTCCTCCAGAAACAGAAATATCAATCGAACCGTCTGTATCTCCGTTACAACTTACATCTTCGTGTGTTTCAGAAATAGAAATAGCTGAAGGTTCATCTAACACAACTGGGGGGAAAACATTTGTACAACCAAAACTATCCGTAACCGAAAGTGTGTATGTGCCTGCAGCTAATCCAGTAATATCTTCGGTTGTTTGGGCAGTTCCAGCCCAAGAAAACACGTACGGAGGTGTTCCCCCGATTACTCCACTCGAAGAAATTGAACCATTTGTACTACCAAAGCAAGTCGGATCCGTACCCGTTAAGGTAACGGACCAATCTAATGGAGATACAATTGTAAAAGGCTCGCTTTGAGGACATCCATTGGCATCTGACACCTCAACGTTATAATTACCTCCATCTAATCCAAAAATAGAATCCCCCGTATTGAGAAAAGGAAGCCAAGAATAAGTGTAAGGAGCCACTCCCCCCGAAACATCTACCACTGCGGTACCAACGTTTCCGCCCGGGCAAGTATCGTTGGTAGTAGTAATCAGAATATTAAATGGGGGCGGAACGTTAATTGTTGCGAAGCCACTAACAGATGGACAACTACCCGTCCCACCATCTCCGCCAAATGCACTAACCTCGTAAACTGTTGTTACAGAACCAAGCCCCGTAAAACAAAAACTTCCATCCAATTGTGGTCCCGAGGTTACAAATACAGGTCCATTGGCAAGTACAAAATTGTATGTCGGCAAACCACCAGAAACGTAAATACAAATAGTCCCGTCTAACGCCCCGTTACAGGTCACATCAGTTGTGACGATTGAGTCAATAACAACAGGACACTGCGCTTCTGTCTCAGTTGATAAGAAAAAAAGTGTCAAAATCGGAAGCCCAAATGAGAGTAGGCCGCGTAGAGCTTTCTTCATGTTAGTATAATATATGGAGGTATAAATTCAGGGTTGATTCGTGGTTAAATCAATGCGTTAATGTACGTTTTTTTGAGATAGTGTCACCCAAATTGCTTTTTGGAATGAACAATTCAATGGCGAGTTATACAACAAACGGTCAAAGATGTTTCACTAAAGCACAAATTATTAAGCCGCACTTCCTTAATCAGTAATAATGAGACGTTCCACATAAACTAATTCTTCAACGCGAATTTCTAAGAAATAAACTCCATTTCGGAATTCCTCAACGTGAATAGCCGCATTCCCAATTTCAACGTTAATCAATTCATTATAAACGAGTTGTCCTGTGGTACTATATATCAAAACCTGAACTGGAAATCTCTGCTCCTGATTCATTTCAATAAAAAAGCTCCCTTTGCTAGG
>DMRV01000124.1:2531-4240 GCA_003456455.1 Flavobacteriales bacterium | reverse complement strand
TGCATGAACCATTAGCACGCCTTTCTCTTCTGCATGTTTTATGGCTTTGTGCACCTCTTCAAAATGTGGCGAATACCCTTTACCAAAACTCATGTTGATAATGTCTGCGCCATTATCGGCCGCATAGCGGATGGCATTAGCAATATCTTTATCAAACTCATCCCCGTTGGGTACTGTTCGTAAAATCATCAACTCTACGTTTTGAGCAATGCCGTCCATACCAATTCCATTTCCACTTACAGCACCTACAATTCCTGCAACGTGTGTTCCATGGTCATCGTGCGGTGCCGAAACATCGTTGTTTCCGTAGAAGCGATTGCTGAAGTCATCAGGGTTATCGCCAATAAAAGAGCGATCAACAAAGCGGGGATTGTAATGAAACTCCAACTTTTCCTCTAAATAAGCATGGTATTTCGTCAAACTAGCCTTGCTGAAATTTGGATCTTGTGTAAGCCCAGCAAGAATGCTCTGATACAGTTTAACGTCCTCTGCTTCTGGTTTCCAACCAAGCACATCTTCCGAAGAATAATTTTCGCGCAATTCTGCTCTTGCAGTGCTATCGGCCGCTGTAAAAATATTTAGAAAGCCATCAATCTGCATAAACTCTTGGGAGGAGGCATTCAGTTCTTCTAGAATCTCTGCTTCAGCATTTTTGAACCGCTCATAATCAGCTCGATCTTCTTTTGCAACATCCTTTTTTGATTCAATTTCTTGAAATCGAGGTGCTAATTTTCGATAAATACGTGTGATTTCTAAGTTGGCAGCATCCAAGTTTTGACCTTCGGCATTGCCGAGAAAATTCCACCCATTTATATCATCGACATAGCCATTCTTGTCATCGTCAATTCCGTTACCAGCAATTTCATTCGGGTTCACCCAGATATTGTCTTGCAGGTCTTCATGATCTGTGTCAACGCCAGAATCGAGAATAGCAACAACCACTTTGGTTGGTTTTCTGTCTTTCAGAAGTTCGTAAGCTTTTTCTGCACCAACGCCATAAATTCCCTCAGATGGGTCCTTCATGTGCCAGCCTTCTAGGACAGTTTCTTGCCCAAATACGGTGGAAATACTAATCGCAGCAGAAAGTGTTAAGGCAGCAGCTTGTCTAATGATATTCATGTTTATTCGATATAATTTTGGTGGTAATGGATGATAGAAACGTAGAATCAGTGGAGGTGTTGCAATATTGAGGTTGATCTAACTTCTTTTAAGAATTACGCGTAACCGTTTTTTAGTGCGAATCGAATTAGACCAGCAATATTATGGATGTCTAGTTTGTTCATGAGATTGGTTCGGTGCGTGTCAACCGTGCGCGGACTAATAAACAGCTTTTCGCCCACTTGTTTACTGCTCAACCCTTCGGAAATGAGGGAGAGTATTTCAATTTCTCGTTCGGTTAGTTCTACATCAATACCGCTAGCATTTTTCTCTACGGCTTTTCCTTCCAAGCGCATTGTCACTTCACTGGAAAAAACGTTTTCACCATTATATACTCTTCTAATGGCGGTTGTCAATTCATCCTGAGCAATATTTTTTAGCAAGTAGCCGTCAGACCCGCAATCTAAAAGCTTCTGAACCATTCCTCGCTCGCTGTGCTGCGTAAGCGAAATCACCCTCACTTTCGGGTACTCTTTTTTGATTCTTTTGGTGGCTTCCATACCATTCATTACGGGCATATCAATGTCCATGAGAACCACGTCCACATCAAA
>DMRV01000124.1:0-2523 GCA_003456455.1 Flavobacteriales bacterium | reverse complement strand
TCCACCTCGTCTAGTAGCGCTTTAATTCCATCAAGTACAATGTGATGGTCATCAACTAACAGCAATCTTATATCGCTCATGGCAATGGAATTCTAATGGTTGCAACCGTCCCTTGCTGGGGGCTTGGTTGGTAGTTAACCTCTCCGTTCATCGCTTTAGCGCGACTTGAAATATTCATTAGACCTATTCCATTTTGGTTTTCGGCTGAATTGAATGTAAAGCCCTTTCCGTTGTCTTCTATTACTAGAACCAAGTGAGATTTTGTTTTTAGCAACTGAATAGAAACGGATTTGGCCTCAGAATGTTTGATGATGTTATTGATGAGTTCTTGAGAGATTCGGTATAAACTCACTTCTATATTTTCTGCGAATCGTTCTGCCTCAACTTTATGGTGTTCGAATTCATACTTGATTTCAGTATTGCCCAACGATTTGTTCAACATATCATCCAAGGCAGGAATCAACCCCATTTCAGCTAGTACTCTCGGCATCATTTGATGGCTTATGGTTCGCACTTCGCTAATCGACTCATCCAGCATAGATTGAGAAGAAGCAAATTGCTCTTTCTGATTTTCATCAACGGTTAAGGACGAAAACTGCTTTTGCAACCGAAGGCTCAAACCCGTTAAGGTTTGCAAAATTCCATCATGAAGGTCTTTTGCTATACGTTTTCGCTCGTCTTCTGTAGCTCCTATCATGGCTTTTAGACCGCGTTCTCGTTCAAGAATAATAGCAGCGTCTTTTTCGGCCTGAGCCTTGCTCTTGTTACGCTGAAAGAGCGAAAAACCGAGTAGCAAGACAATTAAAAACCCGCTAGATAAACCAATAATCCATTTAGTTCTGTTTTCAACTTTCAGTTTTGCCTCGGTTAAGGAAGCTTTCTTATCTGCAATTTCTTTTTCCTGTTCGGCCGTTCTATACTTGGTTTCAAGCTCCTCCACATTCGCGCTTCGTTCAGAATTCACCAAACTATCTTTTAGTGTTTGATACGCGACCCAATAAGGGTACGATTCTTCAAAACGTTTTAGCTTGCCTAGTGTCTTGGCTTTAGACCAATACACTTTCCACAAAAGCGCTTTGTCTTTGTGCGTTTCTGCAATGGCTTCTGCAGAATCTAAATACGCCAGCATAATCTCTCGTTGTTCTTTTTTCTGGTACACATCGGCAATATTGTACTAGGTAGAAGCGTAGCCTTCAGAATTGCCAATGGCCTTCTGAATTCTAAGTGTTCGGTAAAAACTTTCAAGTGCTGCATCAAATTCGCCTCGTGCCAAATACACATCTGACAAACTGTGGAACGCTCGCGCCAATCCGTACTGGTCGTTTAGTTCTTGCTTTATTGGAATGGCGAGGTTTAAATAATGTTCAGCAGAATCGACATCCGGGTTTTTGGAGTAAAGAAAAACCTGAGCCAGATTAGCGTAGCTGGCGGCAATTCCATATTGGTGGTCAATCTCTTTTCGTACCTGAAGTGCCTGTCTGTGATACCGAAGACTTTTTTCACTTTGCTTGTCTTCGTGCAAAATGAGAGCAATATTGTTGTAGGTGTTACCTAGTCCCATTTGATTTCCGATTTCCTCGAAAATTTCAGCCGAGCGGATGTAGTAATCAATTGCTTTTTCCGCCTTGCCGAGGTTCCAGTAAATAAGGCCAATGTTATTAAGTGCGCCCCCTTCGGTCTTTTTGTTTTTCTGATTTCGCGCTTGTTTAAGCGCCAAGTTGTACCAAAACAAGGCCGAATCTGGCATTGATTTAATATCATACGCCACGCCTATTCGGTTATAAATAGTTCCGATAAATTTCTGCGAACCAGTAGCCTCTGCCCACTCTAAACCGCGTTTTCCAAAATAAATAGCTGAGTCTGGCTGATTGAAAATATATACCCAAATGAGGTCGTTGCACGTAGAGTCGTTGAATCCGTTAGACTCAATCACAGTAAGTAAACTGTCCTTTTTTGATTGACTCCAAGCATAGCTTGAAACCAACAGAAAAAACAGCAACATAAATTGCTTAAAGTGGGGTTGGCGAATCATAATGTGGGTTACGGTTGACCTAAACGTAAAGGAAGCAAATCCTATTTACTTAGTGCCGATTTGAGTATTCCCTCTTTCATGCCCTCAAGTAAAAATCCTCGCCCATTCCGAATAGCTCTTTGATTTCGACTTTCTCGCCATCACGGTTTTTGATAAAACCGTTGAAGAACCCGTATGGCCCTTGGTATTTGCTTCTGAGAATCAGCAGGTTCACATCTACCGCTGTGTGTATAACTGGGCGGAATTCGAGTTCAACTTTACCGTAGTTGTCCTTTACGTGCCATGTGCCTTTATAGCCATCAGGTCGCGTTACGCGAATAGGGGGGAGCACACTTAGTTTGCCATCGTGCCACAGGCAATTCTCATTATTTTTTTCGTGATCTAGAATCTGATTATCGGTGCAATTAAAGCCAATCATTTTGCCCTCAGCATCGCGACCAATTCCCGTGACCCAATCATAAACAGTAGGGTAGGGATAGTAGCCTTTGTGG
>DMRV01000002.1 GCA_003456455.1 Flavobacteriales bacterium | reverse complement strand
AAAGCGGTTTGTTTTGGTCGTATCGAGGCAAATAAATATTGTTTACGTGTGCCTCAACATTATAGTAATCTTGACTATCGCAAGTCAATCCACCGAGGTTTACACGTTCGTATGGCTCGTTCCAGTTGTTTATAGCAAGCATTATAAAACGCTTATTGATGGCCCAACTATCTGGTAATGTGGTAATGAAAGAACTGTCTATCATGTTCCAGCATTCTACGTCATTCTGCTTTTTCTGATCAATAATGGAGTAGATGGTTGCACCGCTTTCAGCAACGGTGTAGCTGCCAAATTCAGTAAGAATGTTCGGTTCAGGAACACCTTCTTTTTCGCAATATTCTTTCACATGTCTAATAATCTCCTCCGTCAAATATTCATAATCAAACTCATCTGCTAGAGATTGTTTGACGGGAAATCCTCCACCAATGTTTAGGCTATCGAGAGTTGGGCATACTTTTTTTAAACCAGAATAAACCTTCAGGCATTTTTCCAGTTCATTCCAGTAGTATAGGCTGTCTTCAATTCCGTTATCAATAAAGAAGTGAAGCATTTTTAGGCTAAAGACCTCACTGGTGGCAATTTCATTTTCGTAAAAAGACTGTATGTTTCTATGTCTTATTCCGAGACGTGCGGTGTAATATTCAGATTGAGGTTCTTCTCCGGTGGCAATTCTGATTCCAACATTGCAGGGCTTTTTTACCATCTGCTTCAGCAATTCTAATTCCTTTTGGTTATCAAGAACAGGGATGCTGTTGAAACCATCATTTACAAGTTCAGCTATAAGTTCAGCATACAATTCGCGTTTGTACCCATTATGAACTAATAATGTGTTTTTACTGATTTTGTTCTGATCAAAAAGTTTGCGAATTATATGAATATCGTAGGCAGATGAAGTTTCTAATTCAACTTCGTTCTTCAGCACTTCGTCTAGTATAAAGGCAAAGTGGGAACTCTTGGTGCAATAGCAGTATGTGTATTTACCGCTGTAGTTAACCTTTTCCATTGCCTGTCCGAAATGGTAGCGCGCTTTCTTGATTTGCTTACTTATACTTGGTAGGTAAGTCAGCTTCAACGGTGTGCCATACTCTTCAATCAATTTCATGAGTTCAACGCCATGAAATTGGAGTTGATGGTCTTTTACCTCAAAACCATCCTGCGGGAAATCCACTGTTTGGTCTACAAAATCTCTGTACGTATTGTCCATTTACACTTTAAAATGCAGCGAAAATTTGTTTTGATATGTGGCTGGTTCTATCCGTGAATCAGTTCTTGATTACCAAGGTTTTTCATAATACTCGCTTCAAAATCGAGTAGAGCATCCCACTTTCTGTTGGCTTCTTCTTTGCCTCCATACTTACGTGCGTAATTCAAGAATAGGGTGTAGTGGTTTGCTTCGCTGACCATTAAATCGCGGTAAAAGGTTGCCAACTCTTTGTTTTCAATGTTTTCTGAAAGTACTTTAAAGCGTTCGCAGCTTCGGGCTTCTATCATGGCCGAAACGAGCAAGTCGTTTACCAGTCGGTCTTCTCTTTTTCCTCCTTGCGGGAAATACGCCATCAGCTGCCTGACGTATTCATCTTTCCGAGGTTTTCCAAGTTCTAATCCGCGAGCGAGAATACGTTCATGCACCATCTGAAAGTGCGTAAGTTCTTCTTGGGCTAACGCTAAAAGTTCAGTAATTAATTCTGATTTATCTGGGTACCTAATGGTGATAGAAATAGCATTTGAAGCGGCTTTCTGTTCGCACCAAGCATGGTCGGTAAGAATTTCCTCAATGTTTTTCTCAGCAATATTTGCCCATCTAGGGTCGGTGGGAAGTTTTAGTCCAAGCATAGCTCAAATTTAGGGCAAAAGAAAGCCGCTTTCGTCACATGACAAATGCGGCTTTAAGATTAAACCTTTCCGGATTTATTTTTTCTTCTTACCAGTATTCTCTACTGGAACCTCCGTTTCGCCTTCTAACTTAATACCCAATTCCGTAACAACTTTCCGCGTTATGTCAGTTCCTTCTGGTCCCCAAAGAAGAGCAGACGTTCCAGAACCATCTACTGAGTTTAGCACATACTCAAAACCTTCTTTTTTTGCTACAACTCCCATTGCGTCTTTAATTCTTTTGAGAACAGGCTGAAGCAAATCGTTTCTTTTCTGAGCAAGTTGTTGCTCAGATTGAGCAGCGGCTTGTTTTACTACTTTTTCACCTTCAATGGCTTGTTTCTGAATTTCAATTGCCTTTGCGGTGTCTTTAGCAGCTAAAACTTGTTGAAACTCTTGTACCAACACGTCCAATTGACCTTTCATGTCATCCAGTCGTTTTTGTAAACCGGTTGCGTAAATCTCAAGATCTTCGTTTATTTTCTCGTTTTCTGGCATTACAGAAAGGACTGCATTTACATCGGCAAAGGCAATTTTCTGAGCAAATGTGGTAGAACCTGTAGCAGCAAGAATAAAAACGGTGAGTAGTAAATTTTTCATTTTCATAAGTTGGTTTAGACACAAAAGAACAACAATTGCTTTACACTGCCCAAACTAAATCTCTTAAAAAAACTAAAAGGTCTAGCTTTCTAAATCATCTAGGATGGAGCATAGCTTTTGGCTGAAATCAATTAGCTTTCTTATTTCCTCTTCGCTTTGTAAGCGTTCCTTTCCGATTATGAGCAAGGAGTTGCCAGTACTTTCAATTCGGAAAGGGAGTTCGGTTTCTAAAAACCTCAGCAGTTTTGGTTGGAAAAAGTCACG
>DMRV01000486.1:2879-3040 GCA_003456455.1 Flavobacteriales bacterium | reverse complement strand
CCGCCAGCACCGTTTGTCTGACCTGGGTCTCCGTCCTCACCAATTCCTGGTAGATAAAACCCACCAGCATACGCAGCAAAACCTTGAATACCAGGACCTCCATCTACACCTTCAAGTCCGTCTGTGCCATCAGAACCATTATTAACTGGTACAGCTTGGCA
>DMRV01000486.1:0-2848 GCA_003456455.1 Flavobacteriales bacterium | reverse complement strand
CGCACAAAGTCCAACACCATGCTGAGCGCCTTGTCCGGAACCAGAGCCCTGTCCATCTTCTCCATCAAACCCTGGGTTGGTAAACTCACTATCTGGATCAACTAGCCACTGACATAAGTTCAGAATAGGAACGCACTCTTGTCTTACTTCGAAGCCGCCCCAAATACCACCGTCACCACCGTTTCCTCCTGCATTACTCCCGACAAAAGAACCTGAGGCACCTAATCCACCAGCTCGGCAACAGTTTCCTTCGTCTTGTCCGGTTTCTCCGTTTAGCCCAATTGAGCCTGACAAGCCTTGCTGACCTGGAGTGCCGTCAATTCCATCCGAAGCATCACCTGTCATCACAATACAACGTGAAACATAATACTCCGAGCAGCCAGAAATGTACATGCCATAAATACTTACACCATTATCTGGTGCATCATCCACTTTTAGTGTAAAATCCTGTAATCGAAAATTTGTTTGGTTAACCGCACTAATGGCCACCAAAGCTTTATTTACCACGTCATAATTACTTGCATCCCGGTGAAAAATAGTGGTATCGGCATTGGTCTTGTACCACGAACTTTCTTCAAAGCCTCCTTCAATTACAATATCAGAAGGAACTTGCAACGGCTCGGTGAGTTCGTAGGTTCCATGAGCCAATCGAACATGATTATTAGCTGGATCCACCAAACTCATTCCATATTGGAACTCTGCTGGGTTGTCTCTTGTTCCTGCAATACCACTAGTTGCACCTGTGGGAGAAACGTAAATGATTCCGCAATCCTGTGCCATAGTATTCAGCCCAAGTAGGGTGAAGATGACCAAGAAGATGGTTTTGGAGAATATAATTTGCTTGTTTTTCACGCGATACAATTTTACGCAATTTCTGTTGCCTTTCTAGTCAGCAATGCGGCAGTTCTGTCTGCGTTTCGTTTATTTAACGCTCATACTTAACCTTGGTTGTTTTCAGATGGGACTAATTAGAACATTGAACGGCATTACGCCTAAGCTCGGAAATGAGTGCTTTGTGGCAGAAAATGCTACGCTTATTGGGCGAGTTGTAGCAGGCGAACAATGCAGTTTTTGGTACAATTGTGTGCTCCGAGGAGATGTAAACGACCTCATTTTGGGAGACCGCGTTAATATTCAGGATGGTGCGGTAGTGCACGGTACTTACCAGAAAAATCCAACCAAAATTGGTAATGATGTGACCGTTGGGCATAACGCCATAGTGCATGGCTGTGTGTTACACGATAACGTGCTCATAGGAATGGGCGCTATTGTAATGGACGATGCCGTGGTTCATTCTGGCGCTATAGTAGCGGCTGGAGCTGTTGTATTGGAACGTACTATTATTGAAGCCAACTCTATTTACGCAGGAGCTCCGGCTAAAAAAGTAAAAGAACTAGACCCGAACACGGCTCCCGAAATGCTCAAAGAAATTGCGGCTAAATATGTAATGTACTCGGGGTGGCACCAAAGTGGTCAATGAACTAACCGCTTCTCTTCCAGCTTCACTTTCTCACCAAAGAAAATAGCTGCACTTTTTTGAAAAGAGGCAGTCAGGTCTGATACCATAAAATGTAAATCCGGGTTTTCAGAATCTGAAAGCTGGTTATTTTCCTCTAACGCTCGCTTTACTTGCTGTGCGATAATGCCGGGAGCATCAATTACCTCTACTTGATGTTTAAAGTAATCATCAATTTCATTAGAGATAAGAGGATAATGCGTGCAGGCAGGAATAAGTGCTTTAATTCCTTCAAACCTGCTGTCTTCTAAATAGGCCTGAATAACAGCTTGGCTTATCTCGTTATTATGAAACCCTTCTTCAATCATAGAGGCCAACAATCCCGTTGATTTTTCCACCAAAATGATAGAAGGGTCGATGGCCCGTGTTCTATTTAAAAACACATGACTGCCAATGGTTGCGCGTGTGCCAATGACACCCACTTTTTCGGCATGAAACCGTTTTGAAATGTATTCAATCAACGGGTCAATCACATTAAAAACGGGAACATCGGTAGGAACATGTGAAACTACTGCATCATACGCTGTGGATGAGGCCGAATTGCATGCTATAAGAACTGCTTTGCAGTTGTGTTTAAGTAGAAACTCCGTAATAGTAACCGAGTAACCGATTATGGTCTCGGGCGATTTATCGCCATACGGCAAATGGGCGGTGTCGCCAAAATAGAGCATCGATTCGCTGGGAAGAACACGATGCAGTTCCTGAGCGATGGTAAGACCACCGATACCAGAATCAAATATGCCAATGGGACGATTATCCATAAAAAAGACCCGCCTTTGTAAGACGGGTCTAAAGATGGTTATTTGTTTGAACTATGGTTTACAGGCCAAGTTTAGCCTTCACATCTGCCATTATATCTTCCGCGTCCTTTGAATAAAGCAATACTCCGACTTCGGCCGAGTTATCGAACACATACGTATAGTTCTTCTCAACAGCCACCTCGTCAATAGCTTTTCGTGCTTTATCAATAATAGGAGTCAAAACCTCTTGTTGTTTCTTTCCAATTTCTTCCTGTGCCTGTGTTTGGAACTCCTGAATTCTTCTTTCCAATTCTGTAATCTCTCGCACTTTAGTGTTACGTACCGTTGGAATCATATCCTTTTCGGTTTGCTGAAAAGATGTAGCTTTTCCTTCATACTCCTTCATCATTGCCTCATAAGCAGTTTGAAACTCTTTTGCAAATGCCTCTATGTCTTTTTCTGCTTTCGCTTTTTCTGGCATCAACTCCAATAGTGCCGCAGAGTCAATGTGTCCAAACTTTTGCTGTGCAAAGGTCGGAGCAGCAATAACAAGCGCGATAATTACAATTAGTATCTTTTTCATTTTTCGTTT
>DMRV01000396.1 GCA_003456455.1 Flavobacteriales bacterium | reverse complement strand
ACCAAGTATTGACAATGCTTGGGTGTTGGTAAAACACGGAATCATTAAAGATTATGGTTCTATGGAATCTTGTCCAGAAGACCCAAAAGCGGTAATTGATGCTTCGGGAAAGCTGGTACTTCCTGCTTGGTGCGATAGCCACACACATTTGGTTTTTGCAGATACACGGGAAGATGAGTTTGTTGGGCGAATTAAAGGCTTGTCTTACCAAGAGATTGCAGCAGCAGGTGGTGGTATTCTGAATTCAGCCAAGAAATTGGCCTCAAAATCAGAATCAGAACTCATTGCTTCAGCCACGGAACGTTTGAACGAAATCATGCGTCTCGGAACGGGAGCAGTTGAGATTAAAAGCGGCTACGGACTTTCGGTTGAAGGCGAATTGAAAATGCTTCGCGTTATAAAGCATTTGAAAGAAAATCATCCACTTACAATCAAAGCTACATTCCTAGGAGCACACGCCATTCCAACAGAACACAAGCAAAACCGAGAGGAATACATCCGTCTGATTATTGAAGAAATGCTTCCTGTAATTGCTGAAGAAGGTCTGGCAGATTACATCGATGTGTTTTGCGAAACCAATTATTACACACCTGAAGAAACTTCACGCATTCTGGAAGCTGGAATAAACTATGGACTGAAACCAAAAATTCATGTCAATCAATTCACATCCATTGGTGGTATTCAAGTAGGGATTAAGAACAACTCGATTTCCGTTGACCACTTGGAAGTAATGACAGAGCAGGATAAAAAGGACTTGAATGCAAGCAACGTTATTCCAACGGCACTTCCCTCCTGTTCGTTCTTTTTGGGGATTCCGTATGCGCCAGCAAGAGAAATGATTGAAGCAGGTTTACCACTTTGTCTAGCTACCGATTACAACCCAGGGAGTACACCAAGCGGCAACATTCCATTCGTGCTTTCACTGGCTTGTTTGAGGATGAAATTGCTACCAGAAGAAGCCATCAATGCAGTAACTATGAACGGAGCTTGCGCCATGGAACTGCAAAACGAATTAGGCTCCATTACTAAAGGAAAACGGGCTAACCTTATCATTACCAAACCCATCAATTCCATCAATAACATCCCTTATAGTTTTGGGAGCAATTTGATTGACCAAGTAATTATTGACGGAGATTTAACGATGGGTTAATTCAAAGACGAACTGTTCGAGATTTTGTGTAGTACATTTATGGGAACCATGAAAAACCTCTCCTTTCTACTCTCGCTTTTTATTTCGTTCTCTCTTTCAGCGCAAGTCACGCTGCCCGAAAACATGTATGGTGACACAGCTTTTGCCCCGTATTATTGGGGAGTAGCCAGCGGAGACCCGTTGCATGATGGCGTTGTTATTTGGACCAAAGTTGCTGGAATTCCTAATCCAGTTATCCAAGCGCAAACTTGGGAGATTTCTGAAGAACAATCTTTTGCAACTATTATTTCGACAGGTTCAGTTGACGCGCTTGCAACAAATGACCTCTGCGTTAGAGCCGAGGTTTCTGGATTGCAGCCCAACACAACTTACTATTACCGATTTACGGACAGCGAATCTGGTCAAACTTCGCAAGTTGGTAGAACTAAGACAGCTCCAATAGGAAACGTAGAGGAAATGACGCTGGCGGTAGCTTCGTGCAGCAGTATTTACTCAGGTTTTTTCAATGCTTACCGGAATATTGCAAACAATGATGAAGTAGACCTGATGATTCATCTTGGAGACTACATCTATGATTTTGTGGATTCTGAAGAGCAGATTCGTGTTCCTGACCCATTTCCTGAAACCCCGGAGAACCTACAACAATGGAGAGATCGACACGCGTATTACCTTCTCGATCCTGATTTGAGACTTGCCCGTCAAATGCACCCTTGGGTTGTAATCTGGGACAATCATGATTTCGGAGATGGAACCGAAGGTGGTGGACAAGCATTTTGGGAATACATTCCTAGGCGTGATTATCATAACGACATCGAGCGGATACATCGCTCCTACTCATTCGGAAACCTGCTTGATTTAATTATGATAGACATTGAGAAATTCCGAAACATGGATGAAGTTGCCCCAGGCGAATCATCTGTTTTGAGCAACGACCAACGCGATTGGTTTCTGCAAGAATTGGGAAACTCTGAAGCCAAATGGCGAATTGTTGGAAATCAGAAAATGTTTGGCGGTTGGTATTCAGAAGGGATTCCTCTTTGGCTACCTATTCCGAATGCAGGAGGTGTTTTTGATGATGGAAGTTGGGATGGATTTATGGCAGAGCGCGATACAGTATTGCAGTTCGTTGAAGAAAACGAGATTGACAATTTTATGGTCATAAGTGGAGATGTTCATATGTCGTTCTTTATGGATTTGAGCCGAGAACCTCGGAACGAATTTGTTTACGATGGAGCGAGCGGAGACGGTGCATTGGGCGTTGAATTTATTCCGGCCAGTATTAGCCGTGGTAATTTTGATGAATCTGGAATAGCTGAACCAATAGCAAACATAGCCGCAGACCTCAGCGGAGGAATCAACCCACACCATCAGTTCACAAATTTCATAGACCATGGTTACGGAATTGTCAAAATCACACCTGATACCCTCACCGCTCAAATCCGATATTCTAATAAACTAGAATTAACAGATGATGAAGAAATTGGTATGGAAATGTTGATGTTAGATGGAGAAAACCATTGGCATCGTCCCAGCCAAGAACCAAGTTCAATTCGGGAACAAAAGAAAAACGACTCTATGCTGGTTTTTCCAAACCCAGCTAATGAAACTTTAAACGTTCGCTTTAAAGATATACCTGAAGCAAACTATTTACTAGAAGTCTTAGATACACAAGGAAGAATTGTTCTCTCTTCCAGTTCAACTAATCAGAAACAACTCACCATAAGTGTTTCAGAACTTACGTTGGGAGCGTATGTATTGCAAGCTTCAAATGAGGAAAAGCTTTTCAAAAAGTCTTTTATCATTTCTCGGTAAACCCCAATCATCCTTTAGCTTTGATCCTACCGAATTAGAGCCAAAGCATGAAACAACTCTTAGAATGCGTCCCTAATATTTCTGAAGGACGAGATTTAGATAAAATAAACACCATCGCTTCCGTGGTGGAAACCGTAGAAGGCGTTAAACTTCTGAATGTTGACCCAGGAGCGGCTACCAACCGAACGGTTATCACATTTGTGGGCGAGCCAGAACCTGTGATTGAAGCCGCGTTTCTGCTCATACAGAAAGCTGCCGAACTCATTGACATGAGCAAGCAGACAGGAGAACACCCACGCTTTGGTGCGACAGATGTTTGTCCTATGATTCCGATTGCCAACATTACGATGGACGAAGTTGTGCCTTACGCACACAAATTAGGAGAGCGCGTTGGAAAGGAACTCGGAATTGCGGGCTATTTCTACGAGAATGCGTGCACGGAAGAGAAGCGCAGAAACTTGGCAACTTGCCGTGCTGGTGAGTACGAAGGATTGCCGAAGAAATTAGTTGACCCAGCATGGAAACCAGATTTCGGTCCTGCTGAGTTTAACGACCGCATTAAAGGTTCAGGGGTAACCGCCATTTCTGCTCGTGATTTCTTAGTGGCATACAACGTGAACCTCAACACAACTTCGGTTAGAAGAGCAAATTCTATTGCGTTCGACCTTCGGGAAAACGGACGCACAATGCGAAAAGGAAACCCGATTACGGGAGAAATTGTGATGGATGCAGATGGCAATCCAATGCGTGTTCCTGGTGCGCTAAAAGCCGTAAAAGGAATTGGTTGGTACATAGAGGAATATGGCGTTGCGCAGATTTCGCTGAACCTCACCAACATCAGCATTACTTCTATGCACGTGGCGTTTGATACCGCTTGCCAGAAAGCAACGGAGCGCGGTATTCGTGTAACGGGTTCTGAGTTGGTTGGATTGGTTCCGCTTCAAGCTATGCTTGATGCTGGAAAGTTCTTCCTTCGTAAACAGCAGCGGTCAGTTGGCGTTTCCGAAAGCGAATTAATAAAAATTGCTGTTAAGTCATTGGGCTTGGACGACCTTGCTCCTTTTGATGCCAACGAGCGAATTATTGAATACAAAATGAACGAAGGTGCCGCCAAGAAATTGGTGGATATGAGTTTGGTTGCATTTGCGGATGAAACAGCAAGCGAAAGTCCTGCCCCTGGTGGTGGTTCTATTTCGGCTTATGCTGGCGCGATGGGTGCTTCTTTGGCTACAATGGTTGCCAACCTCAGCAGCCACAAACGTGGTTGGGACGACCGTTGGGAGGAGTTTTCTGATTGGGCCGAAAAAGGCCAAGCCATTAAAGATGAATTGTTGCACTTGGTGGATGAAGACACCGTGTCTTTCAACAAGATTATGGACGCATTTGGCTTGCCAAAAGGAACAGATACTGAGAAAGCGGCACGCTCGCAGGCTATACAGGATGCGACCAAATATGCAATTCAAATACCATTGCGTGTTATGGAAGTTTCGCATGGTTCTTTCGAACTCATTAAAGCCATGGCGGAAGTTGGAAACCCAAATTCTGTAACCGATGCAGGTGTTGGAGCGCTTTGCGCCAGAACGGCCGTTATTGGCGCGCACCTCAACGTTAAGATTAACGCAGGCGGATTGAAAGACAAAGCCTTCTTAGAAGGTGTTCTTTCTAAAGCGAAGAAACTGGAAGAAGAAGCTATCGCGATGGAGAAGGAAGTTTTAGCGATTGTGGAGGGGAAAATCTCATAACCCCCGATTAAAATCGGGGGCGATGGATTAAAATCGGGGGCGATGGATTTTGCATAGCCCGCGAATTCATTCGTGGGCTAAAATGATTGTTTCGTTCATATTCAAAACCATTTCAATGGTTTGCCTAAATTCATACCATGCCGCATTCGTACAATCAAATATGGATACATGCCATTTGGGCAACGAAAAAGCGTCAGCCGCTCGTAACATCAAAGATTGAAAAGACCGTATTTGATTTCATGCGGAAGCAATTCGAAGAATCAGGTTGCCCCGTCCGCATCATCAACGGAATACCAGATCACGTTCATTGTCTTTTCCTTCAAAACCCCAAGACATCAGTTGCCGAAACCATCAAACAGATAAAAGGCAGCACCTCGCATTTCATAAATCAGAATGGTTTAACCGAAGAACGCTTTTCATGGCAAACAGGATACGCTTGTTTTTCGGTAAGCCAATCAGGAATGGAAAAGGTTTTCGAATACATCAAAAATCAAAAGAAGCATCACGCCAAAAAAACATTCCAAGAGGAATACGATGCCTTTTTAAAAATCCACGATATGAATGAAAATGGTTGAAACCATTTAATTGGAACGCAACCACCCATAGCCCACGAATTAATTCGTGGGCTATGGGGAATTGGTAAACTTACACCGTGTTGCATTTCCTGAAATTTGACGTTTCTTTGATGCAAAGCCTTCTTAGAAGGTGTTCTTTCTAAAGCGAAGAAACTGGAGGAAGAAACTATCGCGATGGAAAAAGATGTTTTGGCGATTGTTGAGAGTAAGATTCGACCGCTTCGCGGCAAATTACCCACTATAAAAAATTGTTAAATGGATAAATTGATAAATTACCTACGGTGCTGCTTCGCGGTGTTAAAAAGCCCGAACAGCGCGAACATAGTAGTTGCTGGTCTTAAGGTAGTCGTCCTGGCTATCAAAGTTGAAACCCTGAACCCACGCACCGTTGGTATCGTTCTCCGTAGAACTCCAATAGTTGTTATTAGCAAAACCGCCAACCACATAAAATAAAGGTGTTTTTCTAAGTACAAGACATCTTGCACTTATTATAGCAAAGCTTTTTTCTAAAAAGAAAAGAACTTTGCTCGTTTTAACTGCTTTTGCAAACAGTCCCTTTATCGCTTTTAAACTAAAACTTGCTCACTTACTGCCACCTTAACAACAGCGATTCTGGCATTATTAAGGCTGGCTATTGCGCCAACCTGTAATTTGTTTTCCAATACCATCCATTAACAAGCTAATTTCTGCTTGCTTTTTAGTTCATTCATCTGCTGCTATCAATCATCTGTGCCACTT
>DMRV01000328.1 GCA_003456455.1 Flavobacteriales bacterium | reverse complement strand
ATAAGGCACGATGAAGTTTTTGCACACAGCCTTCCAGAACATGAAAGCACCTTTTGAGAAAGGTGGCAAGTTTGAGAAGTACGATAAGGCGCTTACCGCTATTGATGCGTTTGAAACCTTGATGTTTACACCTGAAGAGGTGACGCACACGGGAGCACACATCCGAGATGGCATTGATTTAAAACGTACCATGTCAACAGTAATCTTGGCCATGGTGCCATGTTTGTTGTTTGGGATGTACAACGCAGGTTACCAACACTTTTTTCAGTTAGGGGTTGATGCTTCTTTCTGGGAAATGTTTCAGATTGGACTGATAAAGGTTCTTCCAATTGTGGTTGTTTCTTATGGTGTAGGACTCGGTATTGAGTTCGGTTTTGCCATGTATAAAGGTCATTCGGTAGAAGAAGGTTACTTGGTAACGGGTATGCTTATTCCTTTGATTGTTCCTGTAGATATTCCGCTTTGGATGCTTGCTGTAGCAGTAGCGTTTGCTGTTGTTTTTGGTAAAGAGGTATTTGGAGGAACGGGAATGAACATCTTGAACGTGGCTCTTACTGCTAGAGCGTTCTTATTCTTTGCTTATCCAACATTTATGTCTGGAGACAAGATTTGGGTACATGAAGGAATGACAAACGATGCTATTTCTGGCGCAACCATTCTTGGAGATTTATCAGGAATGAAAGGGGGGCTGGAAAGTCTGCGCTTTACAACACAGGAAATGTTCCTAGGTCTAATCCCCGGTTCGGTAGGCGAAACATCAGTATTAGCCATTTTGATAGGTGCTGCTATTCTATTGCTTACAGGAATTGGAAGTTGGAGAGTAATGCTTTCTGCCGTATTAGGTGGTGGCACAATGGGATTGATTTTTAATGCATTTGGCGCAAACGGTTTGATGCAATTTGATTGGTGGCAACACATGATTGTAGGTGGTTTCGCCTTCGGAGTAGTGTTTATGGCTACAGACCCAGTAACAGCGGCACAAACGAATACAGGAAAATGGATTTACGGATTCTTAATTGGCTTTATGGCTATTATGATTCGTGTGTTCAATCCGGCATATCCAGAAGGAATTATGTTGGCGATACTCTTCATGAATGTGATGGCACCACTTATCGATCACTATGTGGTTGAGGGTAACATCAAGAGGAGATTGAAAAGGTTAAACGTAAAAACTGCGTAATCATGGCGGTTGATGTAAATAGCAACAAGTACACATTCATCTTTGCCACGGTAATGGTGATTGTCGTAGCAACGGTTTTGGCACTGGCTTCAGAAAGTCTAAAACCAATGCAAAAGAAGAACGTAGCGAATGAAAAACGCCAAAACATTCTTACCAGTATTGGAGTGGAAGTAGAAGCTGCTGAAGCAGAAGCTGCTTACGATGAAAACTTGGTAGAGGCATTAGTTTTGGATGCTAACGGACAGGTTTTAGAAGAACCTACTGTTGGGGCTTTTGATATCGATGTATTGAAGGATTACAAAGCAGGTCTTTCAGGCATCTACAAAGCCAACGCTAATGACATGGAAGCCATGAAGGCTGCCTTACTTACTTGGGGTAAAGAAGGTACAGGTACAGGTGTAAACTACCCTTTGTTTGTGCTTAAGAAAGGTGGCGAAAACGTTTATGTTGTGCCAATGGTCGGTACAGGTCTTTGGGGGCCAATTTGGGGATATGTTACAATTGCCAATGATGGTGAAACTGTAGTAGGAGCTGTATTTGATCACAAGTCTGAAACTCCAGGTTTGGGTGCAGAGATTAATCAAGCGTCATTCCAAAAGCCGTTTGAAGGTAAAACCATCTTTGATGAAAGTGGCGAGTTCACTGGAATTAAAGTGATGAAAGGTGGGGCCAAAGGTTCTGAGCATGGCGTTGATGCCATTTCTGGAGGAACGATTACTAGTAATGGAGTTACAGAAATGATTGTTCGTACGTTGAAAATTTACGAACCTTATTTGTTGAAGTTGAAAGGTGGAGCAAAGACAGCAGATGTGATTGAACTTTCTGTTGATTCGGCTTCTTTAGCTTTGGATTCATTGAATGTTGAATTAATAGGTGACAGTCTTGAACTGTCCGCAGAATAATCTGTTTTAAACTAAGATACTCTTAACATGAGTGAAGTAGCAGTAGCAGAAAAAGTAAAGGAGCCGAAAGAGCCGTTGTTCTCAAAAAAGAACAGAGCACTTATCTCCAATCCTTTGGATGATGATAACCCAATTACGGTGCAGGTTCTAGGAATTTGTTCTGCATTGGCTATTACGGTTCAGCTGAAGCAAGCAGTTGTAATGTCCGTATCAGTGTTGTTTGTACTAGCGGCAGGAAACGTGATTGTTTCTTTGATGCGTAACTTGATTCCGAACCGTATTCGAATCATCGTTCAGTTGGTGATTGTAGCGGCATTGGTAATTCTTGTTGACCAAGTTCTTAAAGCATATGTATACGATGTAAGTAAAGCGCTTTCTGTATTTGTTGGTTTGATTATTACCAACTGTATCATCATGGGGCGTTTGGAAGCATTTGCCTTGGCAAACAAGCCTTGGCCAGCGTTTCTTGATGGTGTTGGAAACGCATTAGCATATGGCGGTATTCTAGTTATTGTATCGTTCTTTAGAGAGCTTCTTGGTTCTGGAAAACTATGGGGATACCCTGTTTTTGGACAAAAAGTTGGAGCGCTACTTTCAGACGGAACACTTGCTACTGAAGCTAGCGGACTTTACGCACTTGGGTATGTAGATAACGGTTTGATGATTTTACCACCAATGGCATTGATTACCGTTGGAGCCCTCATTTGGGTGCAGCGAGCGCGCAACACGAAATTGATAGAAGCATAGATTCCTAATAGGCAGAACTGAGTCATGGAATACATAAACATATTTGTAAAAGCTATTTTTATCGAGAACATGATTTTTGCCTATTTCCTAGGCATGTGTTCTTATTTGGCAGTAAGTAAAACAGTAAAGACTGGAGTTGGTCTTGGAGCTGCGGTAATCTTTGTTTTAGGAATCACGGTTCCAGTAAACTATCTGCTGGAAAACTACATCCTTAAAGAGGGAGCACTTTCCTGGTTAGGACCTCAGTTCGCTACCATGGATTTGAGCTTCTTGAGCTTCATCATGTTCATCGCCATTATTGCATCTATGGTGCAATTGGTAGAAATGGTGGTTGAGAAATTTGCTCCTGCTTTGTATGCATCCTTGGGTATTTTCTTGCCGCTTATCGCTGTAAACTGTGCTATTCTTGGAGGTGCACTGTTTATGCAAGAGCGTCAATATTCAAACATTGGCGAGGCAACTGTATTTGGACTTGGTTCTGGAGTTGGTTGGTTTTTAGCGATTGTTGCTATTGCTGCAATTCGTGAGAAAATTCGTTATTCAAATGTTCCAGCTCCATTGAGAGGACTTGGTATTACATTCATTATCACAGGGTTGATGGGCATCGCGTTCATGAGCTTCATGGGAATCGAACTTTAAAGAACTTAACAGCGAACGAACATGGTTCTATTAAGCACAGGAAC
>DMRV01000128.1 GCA_003456455.1 Flavobacteriales bacterium | reverse complement strand
GGAAACACAGGAAAGTGGTCATTTATGTGTGCAGAGAATGACCCCGATGTGCACATGACCATTGTGGATCTTCCGAGCCAAACAGGATTGGCAAACCCACGAATTAAAGAGGCCGGATTTGAGAACAGAATTTCAACCCATGAACAGAATGTGCTGGATGAAAATTGCGAGCTGCCCAAAAACCAAGATGCCGTTTGGATGAGCCAGTTCTTGGATTGCTTTTCGCCAAAGCAGATAAAGCATATTCTGAGCCATGCAAAAGAAGCGCTGAATGATGATGGGCGCGTATTCATTCTCGAAACATTCTGGGACATGCAGGACAGCATGACAGCCACCTATTGTTTGCACGGAACGTCATTGTACTTCACATCAATGGCCAACGGCAACAGTAAAATGTACGACAGCAAGCGCATGGCGCAATACGTTGAAGAGGTAGGATTAGAGGTGGAGAAAATCGTGGAAACGGTCGGGTATTATCATTCATTGATGATCTGCAAGAAAAAATCGTAATGGGTTGGAAAGACATATTTAGCGGAGGGAACTCAAATGTTCCTTGGAAAAACCTAACCGAGGAAAAACAGATTGCTGAGGTTGTAGAGCTATCGCACGAGAAACCACAACTGATCTTTAAGCACAGCACGCGTTGTTCCATCAGTTCCATGGCCAAAGACCGTTTGGAACGCGAATGGAATCTGGAAAACGTAGAACCATGGTATCTCGATTTGATTGCTTACCGCAATGTTTCCAACGCTATTGCATCGCAATTGGGCGTTCATCACGAATCTCCCCAAGCTATTTTGTTGAAAGATGGCGTTGTGATTCACGACAGCTCTCATAATTCAATCTCCGTTTCAGAAGTAGCGAAGCACGTATCTTAGAAAAAATTCATCACTATGCGTTATACCATCCTTTTCGCCATTGTGGCATTTGTTGGTTGTTCACAACCGCAACAAACACAGGTTTCAGAACCAGAGACTACCTGCAACTACAACAACTTCAAAATCCCAGGCGATTACCAGTCGGGTGGGGTTCAAATGATCGATCTGAAAGAGGGCTACAAGGTTTGGACGAAACGCTACGGCAACAGCCCAATGAAGGTGCTGATCCTGCATGGCGGCCCCGCTGGAACGCATGAGTATTTAGAAAGCTTCCAAAGCTTTTTTCCTCAGGCCAATATTGAGTTTTACGAATACGACCAGCTAGGTTCTTACTACTCGGACCAACCGGAAGACATGAGCCTTTACACCATCGAACGGTTTGTAGAAGAGGTAGAGCAAGTGCGCGTGGCGCTCGGTCTAGATAGCACCAATTTTGTGCTGCTCGGACAAAGTTGGGGAGGTATTCTAGCTATGGAATATGCGCTCAAATACCAACAGAATTTGAAGGGAATGGTTGTTTGCAACATGACTGCCGATTTTCACAAATACGCAGCTTACAACAACAAACTTCGTGAGGAATTGCGGCCAAGCTTGGTGGATACGTTCAAAATGTTTGAGGACAAGGGAGATTACGGAAATCCGCTTTATTTAGAGTTGGTAGAGAAGGAATTCTACGCCAAACACATTTGCAAAATTTATCCGTTTCCAGAACCAGTGGCGAGAAGCTTCGGTCACTTCAACGGACCCGTTTATAGCTACATGCAAGGTCCAAGCGAGTTTGTTCCGGGAGGCATTTTGAAAGATTGGAGTGTTTGGGATAGACTGCACGAAATTGAAACCCCAACCCTTATGGTTGGTGCAGAATACGATAGCATGAATCCAGATGAAATGAAAGAAATGGCAACCCTCGTTCAGAACGGAGAATCATTGCATTGCCCCAACGGTAGCCACATGGCGCTATGGGACGACCAAGAGGTTTTTATGGAGGGCGTGATTGGGTTTATTCATCGAACGTTCGAGTACGATAATTAAACCGCTTCTACGGTTAATCCATCATCGGTCTTACTCACCTTAGCAACACCCGCTTTGGTTAGGCCTTTGATGCTCTTGTCCCACTGCTTGTTGCTTAGGCCAGATTGAGTTTTCAATTCGCCCAAATCAACAGGCGAATTCTTCGAAAGAATATCGAAAACAAGTTTCTCGTTCTCGTTCAATTCTACCTTTTTATCAGCCACTTTTTCTGGTCGCATTTGTGGGAAGAAAAGAATGTCTTGAATGGAATGCTGGTTCGTAAGCATCATTGCTAAGCGGTCCATTCCAATTCCCATGCCTGATGTTGGCGGCATACCGTATTCCAATGCACGAAGGAAGTCTTGATCAATCATCATCGCCTCATCATCGCCATTATCTGCCAGTCGCATTTGCTCTTCAAAACGCTCACGTTGCTCTAGTGGGTCGTTTAGCTCGGTATATGCATTCGCAATTTCCTTTCCGCAAACCATTAGCTCAAAACGTTCTACCAAACCTTCTTTGCTTCGGTGTTTTTTGGTGAGGGGAGACATCTCTACCGGATAGTCCGTAATAAAGGTTGGTTGGATGTAATTCCCTTCGCATTTCTCTCCAAAAAGCTCATCAATCAGCTTGCCTTTTCCCATGCTGTCGTCTGTAGCAACGCCAAGTTCTTTGCAAACGTTTCGCAACGCAGACTCACCCATTCCAGTGATGTCAACGCCCGTATGTTCCTTAATGGCATCTAACATTGGTACGCGCGGAAACGGTGCTTTAAAACTCACTTTGTGCTGACCATATTCAATCTCAGTCGTTCCGTTTAGGGCGATGCAGGCCTTCTCTAATAGCTTCTCGGTGAAATCCATCATCCAATTGTAGTCCTTGTAGGCTACATAGATTTCCATCACCGTAAACTCGGGATTGTGCGTGCGGTCCATGCCTTCATTCCTGAAGTCTTTGGCAAACTCATACACACCATCAAACCCACCAACAATCAAACGTTTCAAGTATAATTCGTTGGCAACGCGCATGTAAAGCGGAATGTCCAACGCATTATGATGCGTGATGAATGGACGCGCAGCTGCTCCCCCAGGAATAGCCTGAAGAATTGGCGTTTCTACCTCAAGAATTTCGTGCTCGTTAAAGTAATCTCGGAAGATGCTGTAAAGCTTTGTTCGCTTCTTAAAAACCTCTTTGGTTGCCGGGTTTACCACCAAATCAACGTAGCGCTGACGGTATCTGAATTCTGCATCACTAACAGCATCATGCACTTTTCCATCAGCATCCGTCTTCACTACAGGAAGCGGCTTGATGGACTTTGCAAGCATGGTCAATTCCTTAACATGAATAGAAGTTTCGCCAACCTGCGTTTTGAAAACGTGTCCTTTAATTCCAATGAAATCGCCTCGATCCATCAGCTTCTTAAACACATCGTTGTAAAGCGTCTTATCCTCCCCTGGGCAGATTTCATCGCGTGCGATGTAAATCTGAATTCGTCCGGTTGCGTCTTGAAGTTCAGCAAATGAAGCTTTGCCCATTATTCTCGAGCTCATCATTCTACCAGCAAGAACAACATCCTTTATTTCCTTGCCTTCAGCAAACTGCTCCTTTACCTCTTTAGCAGTGATGTTTACTGGAAACTCTGCCGCTGGATACGGGTCAATTCCAAGGTCAATTAGTTTCTGAAGGGCTTCCCTTCTTACGATTTCCTGTTCGCTAAGCTCTTGCATGCGTAAAATTTTGCGCAAAGATAATTATAGCCCCCACGTGCGTACTTGGCTACCGAAGGGGTTTCGATTAGTTTTGTCGCGCTTAAATAGCCCACTATGAAACAACTAATTGTAGACTTTACCAATCAGATTTCTAAAGCCATTGTTATTGGCAACGCTTATTCCCCATCGGAAACAAGCAGAAAATTGTCCAACGTCCTTGTTTCTGGACTTGGAGGTTCTGGGATTGGTGGAACTATTGCTGCTGAGGTTGTTGCTTCTGAAGCACATATTCCGATAGCTACAAACAATGGTTATTTCATCCCGGGGTTTGTTGATGACGAAACGCTTTTTCTTGCGTGTTCTTACTCAGGAAACACCGAAGAGACAGTAAGTGCGGCTAGTTTGGCGCACGAAAAAGGAGCTAAAATTGTTGTCATTTCAAGCGGTGGTAAACTGAAGGAAATGGCGGAAGCGCGTCATTGGGATTTCATTGAAATTCCTGGCGGACAGCCACCACGAGCGAGCTTTGGACTTTCATTTCCAGAAGTTCTTTATGCTTTGCATGCACACGAAATCATTTCTAAGAAGTTCGAGAAAGACTTGGAAGCCGCAATCAATCTGTTGGACGACAACGAAACGGCCATCCAACAAGAAGCTAAGGAAGTAACAGAAAAGCTCTTCGGAAAAATCCCAGTGATTTATGCTGCAGATGGTTTTGGAGGTGTTGCCACTCGATTTCGTCAGCAGGTGAACGAGAATGCAAAAATGCTTTGCTGGCATCACGTTATTCCAGAAATGAACCACAATGAACTTGTGGGCTGGAGAACGAAAGATGATGATTTGGCAGTGGTTTTGTTCAGGAATGAAACGGATTTCAAAAACATTCAAGCTCGAATGGACATCAATAAGAAAACGTTTGCCGAGTACACAGATACAACCGTTGAAATCTGGTCGAAAGGAGAAAGCGACTTGGAACGGGCGCTTTATCTTATTCACATTGGAGATTGGATTTCGTTCTTCCTTGGAGAGAAAAAAGGCGTTGATATCACCGAAGTGAAAGTGATTGACTATCTTAAGGGAGAACTCGCAAAACTGTAAGGGTTTGCCGCGGCAAACCCATACGCAGAACTAAAACTATCTCTGCAAACTCAGAGCTTCTTAGCGGTTAAATGGAGAACCATAAAGTCTTTTTCGAAGATAAAGGCCTCGTTCCGTACAAGGAATGTTGGGACTACCAGCTTGGTCAATTCCATGAAATGACCGACAGGAAGAAGTGGAATAAACTCAATCCTGAGCTTGAAAAAGCTACCGAAAGCCGACTGATTTTTTGCTCTCACCCCCATGTTTACACATTAGGTAAAAGCGGTAAGGAACAAAACCTACTCCTGACCGAAAGTGAATTGAAATTTCACGGAGCGGAGTTCTATCACATAAACCGGGGAGGGGACATTACTTACCACGGTCCTGGACAAATTGTAGGATACCCAATTTTTGATTTGGACTTCTTCTTTCATGACATCCACAAGTTCATTGATAAGTTGGAAGATGCGATTATTGCAACGCTATCTGAATACGGTATTGAAGCAGGTAGAGGTCCAAAAGGGTTCACCGGGGTTTGGATTGATTGGGAAAACCCTGAAAAGGCACGAAAGATTTGTGCGGTCGGAATGCACACTAGCCGCTGGGTGACGATGCATGGCTTTGCGCTCAATGTCAATACCAATTTGGATTATTACAAGCACATCATTCCGTGTGGAATTGATGATAAAGCAGTTACATCTATTCAGGCTGAGTTAGGAAAACAGATTGACGAGCAAGAAGTAAAAGACTTACTCAAGTCCAAAATTGCCCTCGAACTGAATATTCAGGAGTTCGCGTAGCGTTTTTTGAACCGCATGAGATTAACCTCTGACGCAATCTCTTTTCCGTCATAGATATGCTCAACCAACTGCTTCGCGAAGAATGGCGCAAGCATCACGCCTTTTGAGCCCATTCCGTTAAAGAGGAATATGGTCTCTATTTCTGGATGACGTCCAACAACAGGCCTCCTATCAGCCACATTCGGACGAATAGCGGCTTGTGCATCTAAGACCTCAAATTGAATATCTAATGCTCGTTTGGCACGCTCAATCAGTTCGTCTGTTGCTTTCTGAGTTGGCACTTCATCCAGATTGTGCCATTCGTAGGTTGCTCCTAAACGGAATATGTCTTTCTCTTCTGTTGGGAATAGAAGAAACTGCTGATTGTAAATTCTATCAGGCGTTAACTCTTCCGGAACCCGAACCGTGAGCATTTGCCCTTTTGTTGGGCGGAAAGGAAGCCAATTGAAAAATGGGTTTTCTGAAATAAACCGACCTTCGGAAAAGATGATGCGGTCTGCAGAAACCCCTTTGTAAGAGATGGTCGATTTTTCGGTTTTTACGACTGAATGCTCAAACGCATCTTCAATCAAAACGCCTTTTTCTTTCAAGTAATTCCGATAGGAAAGAACCAGTTTTCCTATGCGTACAAATCCTGAATCATTAATTGTAACACTTCCAACAACATTTTTATGAAACGGCCCTAGTGGGCGAGACTCTTCTCGTGAATTCACATATGGAGCAAGACGTTTTTCATCAACTGCCTGTTGCCATTCTACTAACTCATCAGCAGAACTGATTGGTTTAAGAATAGGAAAATTATGATGTAGGAATGAGTTGCTTAACTGCATTTCCAGTTCTTCATAGGTCTGTACCAAAAACGGAAAAAGCTCATCCACCTTCCAGCTTTTCACTTTGCGCTTAAGAACTACAGGGTTGTAAATCCCTCCAGCAATAAGTGAAGCAGAGTTGATTGGGCAGCGGTCAATAACGAGAAATGACTTTCCTGCTTTTTCTAGTTGATGGCACAGGTTGAGCCCAGCAATTCCCAGGCCTACAACAAGATTCTCGGTATGTTTCAATGAGGTTAAAGCTTGGACGTGTAATTAGCTCCAAACATAGACAAGGGAATGAATACAATGAAATCGAGATAAAACCATTCTGGGTAGGTCGGAATTAAGACCATGTTTACCAACCCAAGAATGGTCAGGATTGCTCCAACGGTCAAGCCAACATTCAT
>DMRV01000306.1 GCA_003456455.1 Flavobacteriales bacterium | reverse complement strand
ATGCGGAGATTACTACAATTACGTTCAACTTATTTTGATTTAAAGGTAAATAATGGAAATGTTGAGTTTGTAGGTCGTGGGTACGGACATGGCGTTGGGCTGTGCCAGCAGGGCGCTATGGAGATGGCGGAAAGTGGGTACACCTACAGCCAAATACTTGGTTACTACTACAAAGGAGTGAGTTTGATTCAGATGATTTCTCTTCAGCCAGAGAAATAATTGCGTGACATTTTTTGTGCATCAGCAGCAAACTCTCTGAACTCAGCTAAAAATTCTGTTTCAAATTCTTTGTAGACATCTAAGGCCAAGTGCATCTGCGTTTCGTTAGCAGACCGTCTGTCTAAACCCTCCAGCGCCTTCAGAATTCCCCATTCAAACTGGTAGTTGTAGAGCCAGTTTTGTTGCTTCATGTATGGGAAATAGCGTTCAACTGAATTGGGAAAATGATTGTTCTGTGCTTCCAAACGTTGATAAACAGATTGTGCCATATCACCGAGCTTCTCGCCATGGAACTCATTCCAATTGCTGGCTAAAATGTGGTCGTAAATCACATCAATTACAACGGATGCATATTTAGATTGCGTTTCTCTAAAACGTTCAACCCCTTGTTTGACGATTGGGTGACTGTCAGTAAATTCATCTATTGCTCTATGAAAACGAATGCCTTCAACGATTTTTCCTGAATAGAATTTCTCTGGATTTCCTTTCACAGAATCTGCAATGAAATTTCCTAAAAGTATTTCATCATCATTTGGCGTAAGAAAAATATGCCCGAGAAAGTTCATAGTAGAATAACAAGAGCATAGGCTCATGGTTCAAGCTACTCAAATATGGTCAAAAGGAAAGGGAGCTAAGTGTTTGATCGTGTGATCTAGCAGCTTAACTCCCTCGGGAAAAAGTGGAATGTCTGCTATAAAGACGTAGACGTTTCTGGATGGTTGTCTACGGTTGCTAAATTTGTTGGAATTATTTTCTATCCAAATGAAAAACAACCTCATTCTTCTTGCTTTTGTGCTCATCCCATTCTTGACTCAAGCGCAAAAAATTGCGCTTTCCCCTCTGGAAACGGTACAGGTAAAAGAATCGAATGTTTATTGGAAGGCAGAATTGGATTCAAATTCTGAATACACGATTATCAATGCTTCAAGCATTGCTGTTATGAATGCTTCTTTTCCGAAGGAGAAAAACGTGACTAAGCAGATTAGCTTCAAGCTAAGGAATGGTGATGGTCAAGGGAGAACCGTTAATGGAACAGTATCGGGATTGGTTGATTGGAACGGACAACAGCTTTATTCGGCAGAACTTGAAATCGGCATCAACCTTTCAACCCTATGGGAATACAGGAAAGTGAATTGTGTGCTAGCAGATTTGACCGAAAACGAACACAAACTCATCATCGGAAAAAATTGGCTTGGTGATGATATTGAGGTAAAGTGAAAAGTTTGGAATCAGTGATTCCCAGTTTCCATTTCAGGAACTTTATCATCCACCAATACTTTTCTTAGCTGTTTGTAATCGAACAAGTGTGGATAGTTTAGCACCATCACAGCTACAAAATACTCTCTTGGAAAATCATCAAACACACCGTGTTGTCCTACGTATTCCATGAACTTATTTTCGTTCTGGTCAAACTCATGGAACATGCTGTCGTTTTTTCCATCAAAATCAAGTGGTTGTACATTGAAAAAAGCGCAAAGTTCCTTGTTGAAAGCAGGCGTGCATTTTACCCATTTTCCATCAATGAAAAGCTGCGTTATGCCGTGCATGGCAAAGATGTCGGTCTTCAACAACTCAATAAATTTCTCGCTGCTAATGTGGTTTTTTACATCCGCGAACTCCAATCTTGATGGAATACCAACTGCTCGTGCGCATGCTGCTAAGAAAATGGCCTTATCAATGCAGTGACCTTCGCCCACTTTTAGCAACGCGCTGGCAGTAACTTCTTCTGCTCCCATATGTAAATTATACGGGTTATATCGGAAACCATCCCTCACTGCATAGTAAAGCTTCACTGCTTTTTCCTTATCGGTTTTCGCATCGCCAATGTGTTTGTTGGCAAACGCAACAACGCCAGAGTGGTCGCTATCTATATAAAAAGTAGGATTAAGGTGTTCTTGTCCGAAGGATTGCGTCAACTAATATTTGAGTTCAAAGTTAGGTTATCAGAGAACGCCTACCTATTATCTTTGTTCGTAATGATGGATGAAATTACAGCTAGGCTTTCTGAACGGATGACCAGTCCGTTGCCTGGGCTTGTTGCGCAGCTAAAAATGGCGAGTAAACTCAGGCAAAAAGCTGCGGCTTCTTATAATCCAGATATGTCAACGGCAAGAATTGGCGCGGTCCTCATTGCGCTTTATCCAGACAATGGTGTGCTGAGAACTGTGCTCATGAAACGACCAGACTACGATGGAACGCATAGCGGGCAAGTCAGTTTTCCTGGAGGGAAGTTAGAGGATTCGGATAGTGGAATTGTAGAAGCTGCTCTTCGCGAAGCAGAAGAAGAAGTGAACATCAAACCAAGTGATGTGCAGGTAATTGGACAGCTTACGCAGCTATACATTCCGCCAAGCAATTTTCTGGTGCATCCCGTTTTGGGGATTTTGAAGTCTAAACCAGATTTCATCGCTGATGACCATGAGGTTGAATCCATTCATACTCCGGAACTCAGTTATCTTTTTCGGGAAGATATTGTTGGGGAAAAAGAAATCCTTTTGAGTACGGGATTCAAATTCAAAACGCCCTATTTCAAGGTTGATGGACATGTGGTTTGGGGCGCTACTGCTATGATGATTGCCGAATTGCAGGAACTGTTTGACGATATCCCCTTAGGACGCTGAAATTGGGTGCTATTTTACCAAGCCAATTCGCTTGGTGAAGAAGTGGAACTCTTCAGTAATAACCCCGAAGCCAATCCAAAGTGGTAGGTAGTCGAATCGAATATAACCTTGAAAATGCCACCCAGTTTGGTATTCCCACGGGCAACGCCCAGTCAGTTTTTTGAGGACGAAACCAGCTATGAGTTCCACGAATAAAATGCCGACTCCGTAGAAAGCATAGCGTGCCAAACGCGGCCATTTCTTTATCATCCCAAAGAAGAAAGGGAAGAGGATAGACGTTGAGTCATAAATTGGGAACATCCATATATAACTGTACCCTTTCAGAGATAAATCTTCAAAATTTCCGCTGATAATGAGGTCGCTGATGGCAGTAAAAAAAACCTCGGTGGTAATTCCCAAACCAGCATAAAGAGCAAAGGAAATTAAACGGTCGAGCGGTTTGGTAGCTTCAGTCTTCATTCTTTTTATAAACGTATTTGATAGAAATAGGAGCTGAGCTTTGCTGCTCTTTGACTTGTTGTTCTATCAGTTGCTTTTCTACTTGTTCGCGTCTTTCACGTTCAGGGTCCGGATACCAAGCAGGAACTTCTTCTTCATCTACCAAATCCCAAGAGTATTTTGGGCGTTGCGTGCCGTGCTTCCGATAA